>JBAUTD010000038.1:0-7921 GCA_049582045.1 Burkholderiales bacterium | reverse complement strand
CGCGCGCCGCGCCCGCGGGGCTGACTCTTTCGGCGATCGCCGCCGGGGCCGCCGTGGATGCGATCAATCCCTGCGCCTTCGCGGTGCTGATCATTCTCATCACGGCAATCCTCGCCTCGGGCGGCAGGCGGCGCGCGCTGTCCGCCGGGCTGGCGTTTTCCCTCTCCATCTTCATTTCCTACTACCTCATGGGCCTCGGGCTGTACGCCGCGGTGCAGGCCGCGGCGGCGACGCAGGCGATCTACGTTGCCGCGGCAGTTCTTGCGATTCTGGTCGGTCTGTTCAACCTGAAGGACTACCTCTGGTACGGCAAATGGTTCGCCATGGAAGTGCCGCAGACCTGGCGCCCCGCGCTGAAGCGGCTCATCCAGAGCGTCACTTCGGTGCCGGGGGCTTTTCTCATCGGCTTCGCCGTGAGCCTGTTCCTGCTGCCGTGCACGTCGGGGCCGTACATCGTCATTCTCGGCCTGCTCGCAAAGACCGCGACGCGGGCGGAAGCGATGCTCTGGCTGCTTCTCTACAACGCCATCTTCATCCTGCCGATGGTGCTGATCACAGGCGCGGTGTATTACGGCTTCACGACCGCCGAGCGGGTCGAGGCATGGCGCGCAACGCGGCTGCCGCTGCTGCACCTGGTCGCCGGCATCATCCTCGTGCTGCTCGGCCTCGCGATGATGGCATCGCTTTGGCTCGGAGCGGTTTGACGGTACCCGAAGCGGCGACTCAGCCGTAGCTGAAGAACCCGCGCCCGGTCTTTCTGCCCAGGTAGCCCGCCTCGACCATCTCCACCAGCAGCGGGGCGGGGCGGTACTTCGGGTCCTTGAAGCCCTCGAACAGCACCTGCATCACCGCCAGCTCGACGTCCAGGCCGATCAGGTCGCACAAGGCGAGCGGCCCGATCGGGTGGTTGGCGCCGAGCTTCATCGCCTGGTCGATCTGCTCGGCGCTGGCGAGGCCTTCGGCCAGGGCGAAGATTGCCTCGTTGATCATCGGGCAGAGCATGCGGTTGACCACGAAGCCTGGGCTGTTTCGGACCTGCACCGGCGCCTTGCCGATCTTCTTGGTCAGCGCCTCGACCGCGGCGTAGGTCTCATCCGAGGTCTGCAGCCCGCGGATCAGCTCGACCAGCGCCATCACCGGCACCGGGTTGAAGAAGTGCATCCCGATCACCTCGGCGGGACGCTTGGTCGCGGCCGCCAGGCGCGTGATCGAAATCGACGAGGTGTTGGAGGCGATCACGGCGCCCGCCGGCGCGAGTTCGTCCAGCTGGCCGAAAATCTTGAGCTTGAGCGGCAGGTTTTCGGTCGCGGCTTCGATTATCAGGCCGCAGTTCTTGAGCGCGCCGAGGTCGGTCGTGGTGCGGATGCGCGCGAGCGCGGCGGCCTTGTGCTCGCCGGTCATCTTTTCCTTTTTCACCAGCCGGTCGAGGCTGCCCGAGATCGCCGCCGTGGCGCGCTCGAGCTGCGCCTGCGCGATATCGGTCATCACCACGTCGATCCCGGCGACCGCCAGGGCCTGGCTGATGCCATGGCCCATGGTGCCCGCGCCGACGACGCCGATCTTGCTCAGTTCCATGATCCGTTCCTTCCGTACGCGTTGCGTTAAGCGGCCTCGAGCTTGGCGACCGCGACCGCGAGCCACTTGACGCCCTGACCGCCGAAGTTCACCTGCACCCGCGCGTCGTTGCCCTGGCCTTCGGCGTCGACAATGACGCCCGAGCCGAATTTCGGGTGCTGCACATTCTGCCCGACGCGAAAGCCGCCTGCGGCGGCGGGGCTGGAGAACCCCGGCGCCTTCCTGCGCGGCGCAGCCCAGGCCTGGGACACCGAGGCGAGCGCCTGGCGCGCGCGCTGGGCGGCGAAGCGCGGCGTGAGCCACTTCGTCAGGCCCTCGGGAATCTCGTCCAGGAAGCGCGAGGGCAGGTTGTAGCGCGTCTGCCCATGCAGCATCCGGGTCTGCGCGAACGACAGGTATAAGCGCTTGCGGGCGCGCGTGATCGCGACGTACGCGAGGCGCCGCTCCTCCTCCAGCCCGTCCCTTTCCACCACGCTCTGCTCGTGGGGAAACAGGCCCTCTTCCAGCCCGGTCAGGAACACCGCTTCGAACTCCAGCCCTTTGGCCGAGTGCACCGTCATCATCTGCAGCGCGTCCTGGCCCTCGCCCGCCTGGTGCTCGCCCGCTTCGAGCGCGGCGTGAGTGAGAAAGGCGGTCAGCGGATCGGTTTCCTCGTCCGACTCCACCGCGCGCTCCTCATCGGTAAAGGCGGCCGCCGCGTTGACCAGCTCCTCCAGGTTCTCGATCCGGTCGGCGCCGTCGCGCTCGCTCTTGTAATGCTCGAGCAGGCCGCTTCTGGCCACCACGTGCTCGACCGCCTCCGGCAGCGGCAGCCCGGCGGTCTCGCGTCGCAGCGCCTCGATCAGCGCCCGGAAGGCGCCGGCCTTGCCCTCGATCGCGGCAAACAGCGAAGTGCCGCCGCGCTTGGCCGCATCCTGGATCTGCTCCAGCGTGCGCGCGCCCAGTCCGCGCGGCGGAAAGTTGATCACCCGCAGGAAGGCGTTGTCGTCCTCGCTCGAGGCGATCAGCCGCAGGTAGGCGAGCGCGTGCTTCACCTCGGCGCGCTCGAAAAAGCGCAGACCCCCGTAGACGCGGTAGGGGATGCCGGCCGAGAACAGCGCGTGCTCGAGTACACGCGACTGCGCGTTGGAGCGGTACAGCACCGCCAGGTCCGCGCGCCGCGCGCCGTCGGCGACCAGCGCCTGCACCTCCTCCGCGATGAAGCGCGCTTCGAGCGCGTCGGTCTCCGCCTCGAACACGCGCAGCGGCTCGCCCTCGCCCGCCGCGGTCCACAGGTTCTTGCCCAGGCGCTTGCGATTGTTCGCGATCAGCGCGTTGGCCGCATCCAGGATGTTTCCGTGCGAGCGGTAGTTCTGCTCCAGGCGGACCACCTTCTGCACCCGGAAGTCGCGCTCGAAGTCGGCCATGTTGCCGACGTTCGCGCCGCGGAAGGCGTAGATCGACTGGTCGTCGTCGCCCACGGCGAACACCGCGGCCTGTCGCCCGGCGAGCAGCTTGAGCCAGCGGTACTGCAGCTTGTTGGTGTCCTGGAACTCGTCCACCAGGATGTGGCGAAAGCGCGCCTGGTAGTGCTCGCGCAGCAGCTCGTTTCTCGCCAGCAGCTCGTAGCTGCGCAGCAGCAGCTCGGCGAAGTCCACCACGCCCTCGCGCTGGCACTGCTCGTCGTAGGCCGCGTACAGGTCGGCGAAGCGGCGCGTGGTGTCGTCGGTGAGCGCGACCTCGCGCGCGCGCAGGCCTTCCTCCTTGCGCGCGTTGATGAAGTACTGCACCTCGCGCGGCGCGAAGCGGTCCTCGTCCACGTCGAGCGCCTTCACCAGCCGCTTCACCGCCGCGAGCTGGTCCTGCGAGTCGAGGATCTGGAAGGTCTGCGGCAGGCCCGCGTCGCGGTGGTGCGCGCGCAGCATACGGTTGCAAAGGCCGTGGAAGGTGCCGATCCACATCCCGCGCGGGTTCACCGGCAGCATGGCCCCGAGGCGCGTGAGCATCTCGCGCGCGGCCTTGTTGGTGAAGGTGACCGCGAGCACGCCGCCCGGCGTGGCGCGCGCGTTCTTGATCAGCCAGGCGATGCGCGTGGTCAGCACGCGCGTCTTGCCGCTGCCGGCGCCGGCCAGGATCAGCGCGTGCTCGTCGCCGAGCGTGACCGCCGCGAGCTGTTCGGGATTGAGATGTTCGAGATGAAGCGACAAAGCACGCGCATTATAAGCCGCGCGCTACATCGAGACCTTCGGTTCGGCCACGCCGAGCTTGCCGCGTAGCCGCCCGGCAAGCGCCTCGGCCTCCGCGCGCGACGGAAGCTGCGTGATGCGCACGCGGTAGACGCGCTTGCCGTGCGCCATGCCCGGGTAGATGCGTGCCGGATAGCCTGCCGCGCGCAAGCCGCCATAGAGATTTAGCGCCTCGCCCTGCGTGCGCGCGGTGGCGAGGGTGAGCTTCCACTTGCCGCCGCGCATCGCGGCGCCGGCGCCTTTCTCGATCTCGGTCTCGGCCGCCCACTTCGCGAGCTGCTCGGGGCTGACCTGGCCCACCGGCAGCGATTTGCCGTGCTCGCGCTGGTAGAACTCCAGCGGCCGGTCCATCGCAATCGCGCCTTCGTTGTCCGGCTTGACCTCGATCCTGCCCTCGATCAGGCAGACGATCTGCTTCTGCTCGGTCGAACGGCCCCAGAGGTCGGTGCCCCGGATTCCGGCCGTGACCGTGTTGAGCGTAATGCTGACGTCGCGCCGGCGCGCCTTGGCGAGCGCCTCGGTGGTGAAGCGAAACGCGCCCTCGAGCACGTTCAGCGCGGCCCTGAAAATGCCGCCCCGCTCGGGCTTCATCTCGGTGATCGCGAGCGTGGCGTTCGCGCCCAGCTTGACGTGGCTGCCCTCGGCCAGCTTCACGAGCAGGCGCGAGTCGGCGCCGGTGCTGACCTGATCGCCGGCGACCAGCGCCATGCCCGGCGCGAGGGGGGTGCGCACGCCGTCGTGCTCGACCCAGGCCGGCATCTGTACGCCCTCGACGACCGCGGCCGGGTCGGCGAACGTCTGGACCGCCGCCAAGGCGAGCCCGGCACCCAGCAACAACGAACGGACATGCTTCATAGAGTTCCCCCGTTTGCCTCCGTCGAGTGGGATATACGTCGCCCACGCATGGGACGGATGCTGCGAAAAGCTATAATTCGCGGCTTGCTGCCAACAAAGTCACCGATGCAGGAACGCTACGATCCGCAAAGCGTGGAGCGCGAGGCCCAGGACGACTGGGAGCGGCGCGGATCTTTCCGCGTCGTCGAGGATCCCGCGCGGCCCAAGTTCTACTGCCTGTCCATGTTCCCCTACCCCTCGGGCAAGCTGCACATGGGGCACGTCAGGAACTATACCATCGGCGACGTTCTGACCCGGCACTACCGGATGCGCGGAATGAACGTGCTGCAGCCGATGGGCTGGGACGCGTTCGGGCTGCCGGCGGAGAACGCCGCGATGGCGAACAAGGTGCCGCCGGCGAGGTGGACCTACGCCAACATCGCGTACATGAAGAAGCAGCTGAAGGGCCTGGGCTTCGCCCTGGACTGGGAGCGCGAGCTCGCGACCTGCCGGCCCGAGTACTACAAGTGGAACCAGTGGTTCTTCACGCGGCTGTTCAGGAAGGGCCTCGCGTACCGCAAGAGCGGCATGGTGAACTGGGACCCGGTCGACCAGACCGTGCTCGCCAACGAGCAGGTGATCGACGGCCGCGGCTGGCGCACCGGCGCGCCGGTCGAGAAGCGCGAGATCCCGATGTACTTCCTGCGCATCACCGCCTACGCCGACGAGCTGCTCGCGGCGCTGGACGGCCTGCCCGGCTGGCCCGAGCAGGTCAAGCTGATGCAGAAGAACTGGATCGGCCGCTCCGAGGGCGTAAGGGTCGGCTTCGAATACGAACTCGAGGGGCAAAAGCGCGTGCTGTGGGTATTCACCACCCGCGCCGACACTCTGATGGGCGCGACCTTCTGCGCCGTCGCAGCCGAACATCCCATCGCATCTTTTGCTTCCAAATCGAATTCACAGCTTGCGAAATTCGTTGAGGAATGCAAACAAGGCGCGGTGATGGAGGCCGACCTCGCGCAGCTCGAGAAGAAGGGCATGCCGACCGGTCTTTTCTGCATCCATCCGCTCTCGGGCGAGAAGATCCCGGTGTGGGTCGCGAACTACGTGCTGAGGGGCTATGGCGAGGGCGCGGTGATGGCGGTGCCGGCGCACGACGAGCGCGACTATGCGTTCGCGCTCAAGTACGGGCTGCCGATCAAGCCGGTGATTCGCCACCCGCTCGGCGATGCGGTGCCGGAGCCCTGGCGACCGCAGTACGCCGACTACGGCACCTGCATCAATTCCGGAAAGTACGACGGCCTGGCCTTCGAGCAGGCGGTCGACGCCATCGCGGCCGACCTCAGCGCGAAGAAGCTGGGCGAAAAGCAGGTGCAGTGGCGCCTGCGGGACTGGGGCATCTCGCGCCAGCGCTACTGGGGCTGCCCGATCCCGATCGTGCACTGCCCGGACTGCGGCGACGTGCCGGTGAACGACGAGGACCTGCCGGTCGCGCTGCCCGAGGACCTGGTGCCGGACGGCAGCGGCAACCCGCTCAACAAGATGCCCGCCTTCCTCGACACGACGTGCCCGTCCTGCGGCAAGCCGGCCAGGCGCGAGACCGACACCATGGATACGTTCGTCGACTCGTCGTGGTATTTCGCGCGCTACGCCTGTCCCGACAACGAGCGCGCGATGGTGGACGAGCGCGCGACCTACTGGATGCCGGTCGACCAGTACATCGGCGGCATCGAGCACGCGATCCTGCACCTGCTGTATTCACGGTTCTTCATGCGCGCGATGCGCGACGAGGGCCTGCTCGAGGTCGACGAGCCGTTCACCAACCTGCTCACCCAGGGCATGGTGCTGGCCGAGACCTACTACCGCGACACCCCGGCGGGGCGGCGCGAATGGGTGCATCCGTCCGAAGTCGAGGTGAACCGCGACGCCAAAGGCAAGATCGTTTCGGCCAAGCGGCGCGCCGACGGTTCCGCGGTCGAGTTCGCCGGCGTGGGCACGATGTCGAAGTCGAAGAACAACGGCGTCGACCCGCAGGCGCTGATCGAGAAGTACGGCGCCGACACGGCGCGCTTTTTCATCATCTTCGCCTCGCCGCCGACCAATACCCTGGAGTGGTCCGACGAAGGCGTCGAGGGCTCGCACCGGTTCCTCAAGCGGCTGTGGGCCTACTGCGCGAAGTTCGACAACGCCGCGGCCGCGCCCGCCGACGCCGCCGCGGACAAGGCGGCCCGCTTCGAGGTGCACTCGGTGCTCAGGCAGGCCAACTACGATCTGGCCAAGCATCAGTTCAACACCGTCGCCTCGGCCGCGATGAAGATCCTGAACGCTCTCGAGAAGCTTCCCGCGCGCACGCCGGCGGCGCAGGAGGGAGTGTCGATTCTGCTGCGCCTCCTGTCGCCGATCACCCCCCACGTCTGCCATCACCTTTGGCGCGAGCTCGGTTTCGGCGAGGACGTGATGCAGGCCGCCTGGCCCGAGCCCGACCCCGCGGCGCTGCAGCAGGACGAGATCGAGTACGTGGTCCAGGTCAACGGCAAGCTACGCGGAACGGTGTGGGTACCGGCATCATCAACCGAGGAGCACACGGCAACTCTCGCTATTACTGCCGTGGAGAAGTTCATTGCGGGCAGGCCGGTTCGAAAGCGCATCGTTGTGCCGGGCCGCCTGGTGAATATCGTCGTCTAATGCGTGCACTTATCCTGCTCGTCGCGATTTCCCTCGCCGGCTGCGGCTTCCAGCTGCGCGGCGCGGCGAAGCTCCCGTTCGACACCGTGTACATCGCCGCGGCCGCGGGCGGCATCGCACTCGATCTCAAGCGCAACATCCAGGCCGGGACCGACGCCAAGGTGGTCGACGAAGCGAAGAAGGCCGAGGCCCTGCTGCAGTTCACGCGCGAGGAGCGGCAGAAGGTGATCCTGTCGCTCACCGCCACCGGCCGCGTGCGCGAGTTCCAGCTGCGCTACATCGTCGGCTTCCGCGTGGTCGACGGCAAGGGCGACGTCTTCGTGCCGCCGAGCACCATCGAGCTCACGCGCGACATCACCTTCAGCGACGCCGACGTGCTGGCCAAGGAATCCGAGGAGCAGCTGCTGTACCGCGACATGCAGAACGACATGGTGCAGCAGATCATGCTCAGGCTCGCCGCCGCCAAGCGGCCCGCGAAGGCCTGAGGCCGAATGGCGCTGCGCGCCGAGCAACTGCAGGCGCAGCTCGCGAAATCGCTCGCCCAGCTGTACGTCGTGCACGGCGACGAGCCGCTGCTCGCGCTCGAGGCGGCCGACGCCGTG
>JBAUTD010000037.1:0-1539 GCA_049582045.1 Burkholderiales bacterium | reverse complement strand
TCCGCGCCGCGCTTCCGGTCGCGAGCGACGGCTCGATTGCGCTCGTCGCGCGCGCCTGGGCGGTGCGCGGTCGCGTAAGCTAACGGCTGGAGGAAGCCCGGATGATCGACAGCGTGGATGCGCTGCGCGCGCTTTATGCGCAGCCCAAGGGGCGCTCGCTTTCCAAGGAGCTGCGGCGGCTGGACGCGCACTGCGCGCGCTTCGTTTCGCTCGCGCCGCTGGTGGTGGTGGCGACGAGCGGCGCGGACGGGCGGTTGGACTGCTCGCCGCGCGGCGGGGAGCCGGGGTTCGTGAAGCTGGCCGACGAGCATACGCTGCTGATCCCGGACTCGCCGGGCAACAACCGGCTCGATTCGATGACGAACGTGCTTGCCACCGGACGGATCGGGCTGCTGTTCCTGATTCCCGGGGTGGACGAGACGCTGCGGGTGAACGGGCGCGGGCGGCTTTCGGACGACCCGGAGCGGCTCGCGCTTTTCGCCGGCGCGGCGCGCGCGCCGAAGCTCGCGATCGTGGTGGCGGCGGAGGAAGTCTATCTGCACTGCGCCAAGGCGCTGATGCGCTCGAAGCTGTGGGCGGCCGAGAGCAGGAACGAGCGCTCGGTGCTGCCGAGTATGGGGCAGATGCTGAACGACCAGACCGGCACGGCCGGCCCCGCGGAGACGCAGGAGCAGATGGTCGCGCGCTACCTCCCCGATCTGTAAAAGGAGGCCAAGACGATGAAACTCGACATCAGAGCTTTCGCTCTCACCTGCTCGCTGGTATGGGGCTTCGGGCTGTTTTTTCTCACCTGGTGGGTGATCCTGTTCGACGGCGCGACCGGCGAGGCGACGCTGATCGGACGGCTCTACCGGGGCTACACGATCTCGCCCATGGGCAGCGTGATCGGGCTGGCTTGGGCGCTCGCCGACGGCTTCGTCGGCGGGCTGGTGTTCGCCTGGCTCTACAACCGGTTCGCTGGCCGAACCTCGGCGGCGTAGTTTTCGTGACGCTCGCCCGCGGCGCGGCGCCCGGCGCAGTGTAATCTTCCGCTCGGGTTCGACCGGAGGACGGGCATGCGGCGGGCTTTGCCGCTCGGCGCGCAACTTTATCTGCTGCTGCTGCTGGTGGTCGTGCCGTTCCTGGGCACGCTGGGCTACCAGTACTGGAGCGACGTCGCGGCCGCACGCGAGAGCGCCGGCGAGCAGCTGCGCCTGATCGCGCGCGCGGTGGCCGCGGACGTGGACTCCGATCTCGCGGAAGCGCAGGGACTGCTCGCGCTGATGACGCGCCGCCCGCTGATCCAGGCGGTCGACCCGGCGCGCTGCGACCCTTTCCTCGACGATTTCGCCCAGCTGCATCCGGACTGGTCCAACGTCGGCGTGGTCGACCTCGCCGGCCGGCTGGTGTGCAGCGTCCGGCCCTACCGCGGCGAGGGGCTGTACTCGATCGCGGATCGCAGCCTGTTCTTCGACCAGGCGCTGCGCACCGGCGAGCCGGTCATCAGCCGCCCGTTCGTCGGGCCGCTGAGCAAGCGCCGCGTGGTGGTCATGGCGCAGC
>JBAUTD010000036.1:0-3062 GCA_049582045.1 Burkholderiales bacterium | reverse complement strand
GTCATGGGCCAAGGCATTGGCGCTGAGCGCGATGATCGGAATATGCGCCGTCAACGGGTCCGCGCGCAGGATCTTCATGGCTTCGACCCCGCTGAGGCCGGGCAGGTTGATGTCCATCAGAATCACTTCCGGCAGATAGGCGCGCGCGAACTCGATGCCGAGATCGCCATCAGCCGCGCCCAGCAGGCGCAGATCGGGACGGCGCGCAATGATCTGCTCGACCAGTTCCAGGTTGGCCGGATTGTCTTCCACATAGAGCAGGGTGCGCAGCGGCGTGCCATCCGGCAGCTGCGGCTGCAGCAGCGCCGCGCGCCCGGCTTCTTGAGCCGCCAGCCGCGGCGCGGTGGTCAGGCTCAATTCGATCCAGAACACGCTCCCTACGCCGACCGTGCTTTCCACGCCGATGGCGCCCCCCATCAACTCCACCAGCCGCTTGGTCACGACCAGGCCGATGCCGGTGCCTTCCTCCGCGCCGCTTTCCCTTCCGAGGCGATTGAACGGCTGGAACAGCTGCGCGAGCTGCGCCGGCGCCAGTCCCGGACCCGTGTCCCGCACGCCGATGCGAATCGAACCCGGATCGCATGGGGTGCACTCCACGGCGACCGTGCCGCCCGGCCTGTTGTACTTGACCGCGTTGAAAAGAAGATTGATCAGGACCTGCTTGACCCGGGTCCGGTCGGCCTTGACGAAGCAGGGAACCTCGAAGATCGGAAACGTCATGTTGAGGCCGCGCCTTTGCGCCTGCGGCTCGATCATGGCGCGGCACTCGAGCATCACCTCGGCCAGCGACACCGGCTCGTGCGACAGCGTCACCTTGCCCGACTCGATCAGCGCCAGATCGAGGATCTCGTTGATCAGCTCGAGAAGGTACCACCCCGCCTTGAGGATCTGGTCCAGGTCCCGCTGCTGGGCGGGGGTCGGCGGCGGGGAGCCGGACGCCATGAGTTGCGCGAAACCGAGGATTGCATTGAGCGGCGTGCGCAGTTCATGGCTCATGCCGGACAGAAAATCCGACTTTGCGCGGTTGGCATTCTCCGCCGCGGCCATGGCCTCGTTGCGCTCCGTTTCGATCTGCGTGCGCACGGAATTGTCGGTGCCGATCAGCAGAAAGCCGATGATGCCGCCGCTCCCGTCGCGCAGCGCGGTGACCGAAACCAGGGCCGGAAAGCGGGTGCCGTCCTTGCGGATATAGGTCAAGGCATAGCTGTCCTCGATCCCGTGCGATGCCTTGTACGCAAGCGCCTCGAAGCCCGGCGCAATCGGGGTGCCCAGCTCGAGGCTCAATTCCCGCGCGCGCGCCGTCACTTCCTGCGGATCGTGCATGTCGCTCGGGCTGACCCGGTTCACGACCTCCTCGGACGTGTAGCCGAGCATGCGCTCGGCGCCGAGATTGAACAGCTGGATGATCCCTTTCTCGTCGGTGGCGATGATCGAGAAACTGGCGCTGGTGAGGATGGCGTTCTGCAAGGCGCTTGCCTTGCGGTCATCCTCCGCAAGGGCATTCGCGTCTGCATTCATGGCTGTGGCCGGTTTCCGTAGTAACGCAATACGAGCAGGCGGGTGCGCATACTCGCCCGGGCTCCGGCGCGCGTCGGTGCGCTAGCGCACATTACGCCCGCCCGCAAGTTAGGCGTCCCGAATGCGCCGCGGCCGCAGATGGGCGGCAGGCGGAAAATCGCCCGGGCCTGATAGAATTCGAGCTTCGCGTCGAGGCGATCGCGATGCGGAGAGATGGCAGAGTGGTCGAATGCGGCAGACTCGAAATCTGTTGTACCCATCGGGTACCGGGGGTTCGAATCCCTCTCTCTCCGCCACCCCCCTGAACCTGCGTAAGTCTGCGGTTCATTCCGGATCGATGTAACGCTGCAGCACCGGGGCCACTCTGCGCACGACGCTTTCGGTGCTGGAGCGACCCAGGGCCGGATTGCGCAGCACCACGCTCACCGTAGCGAGTCCCAGCAGGAAGGCGGTGATCAGCGCCGCACGCTGCTGCGCGTCCCGCCCCCCGAGCCAGGCAGCCAGCGGCTTCACGAAGCGCGTCGCGAGCGCTTTGCGGATCATCGGCAGCGCTTTCTCGCTCGCTGCCGAGCGAAACAGCACGAACAGCGCGTCGCCGCCTTGCGACGGGCGCTTGCGCATGACGTGCCGCGTCAGCCGCTCCCCGAGCGTGGCGCGATCGCCCGCGAGCAGGTCCTGCAGGTGGAAGCTTCCAGCATAGACGGCGGCGAACAGCTTCGGCTTGGAGCCGAAATAGCGGATGACCAGCGCCAGGTTGACGCCCGTGCGCGCGGCAATGTCCCGTACGCCGACCTGGTCATAGCTCCTGCGCGAAAACTCCAACTTCGCCGTAGCGAGGATCGCCGCGCGCGTCGCTGCCGCGCCACGACGGTACATCGGCCGACTCGTCATGCGCTCCCTCCCGGCCAAAAGTAAACCTCTGTTGACATGATAGGGGCGCTACTCTATTTTTGCATCGGTCCGGCGGCGGCGGAGCTGCGATCACGGTCCTTCCCAGGATGGCATTCTTCTCTCGGAGTCCGGTGCGAGCGGCGTCCCTTGCTCTGTGCGGCATGCTCGCTGCGTGCAGCGTCGGACCGGCTTACGTCAAGCCTTCACCGCCCGAGGCCGCAGGCTATACGGCTACGCCCGTGCCCCCCACGCTCGCCGCGCAGCGACTCGATTACGGAGCGGAAGTGGCGCCGCACTGGTGGGAGCAGTTCGGCTCGTCCGACCTCGACCGGCTCGTCGAGCGGGCGCTGAAGAAGAACCCGGGGCTCGAGTCGGCGCAGCATACACTTGAGCAGGCGCGCTACGAGTTCGAGGCCGCGCGCGGGATCTTCTCGCCCCAGGTCTCGCTCGGCGCGGGCGTCGCGCGCGAGCGCAGTTCGGGCGCGACCTCCGGCGGCCTGGCTAGGCCGATCGTGTACGGCCTGTACACCGGACAGATCGATGTCAGCTACTACCCGGACGTGTTCGGTTTGAACCGGCTGGTGGCGCAGAACGCGCAGGCGCAGGTCGACGTGGCGCACGAGCGGCTGCGCGCGGCGCGGCTCGTGCTCGAG
>JBAUTD010000035.1:0-1508 GCA_049582045.1 Burkholderiales bacterium | reverse complement strand
CTGCAGCACCGCCAGGTGGCGCGATACCGCCGGCGCGCTGATGCCGAAGCGCTGCGCGAGCTCGCTGGTCGACAGCGCGGTCTGGGCCAGGAAGGCGATCACCTGGCGCCGCGGCGCCGAGGCGAGCGCGGCGAACACGAACTGATGAGGATTAACATCCATGTTAATAGTATGGCGGATTTTTCGCCGCTGTGGTTAGATTGCCGCAACACTCAAGGAGAATCCTTTTCATGGCGAAGGCAAACACGCCGCTCTCGATGGCCGACCGCGACGGCTGGATCTGGTACGACGGCAAGCTGGTCCCGTGGCGCTCCGCCACGACCCACGTGCTGACCCACTCGCTGCACTACGGGCTGGCGGTGTTCGAGGGTCTGCGCGCGTACAAGACCGCGGACGGGACGGCGATCTTCCGCCTCAAGGAGCACACCCAGCGCCTGATCAACTCCGGGCACATCTACATGATGAAGATCCCGTACTCGCGCGAGAAGCTGATGCAGGCGCAGATCGAGGTGGTGCAGGCCAACGCCCACGAATCGTGCTACCTGCGGCCGATCGCGTTCTACGGCTCCGAGAAGATGGGCGTCTCGCCGATCGGCGCGACGGTGCACGTGGCGATCGCCGCCTGGCCCTGGGGCGCCTACCTCGGCCCCGACGCGCTCGCCAAGGGCATCCGGGTCAAGACCTCGTCCTACGCGCGCCACCACGTGAACGTCACCATGGCGCGCGCCAAGATGTCGGGCACCTATCCCAACTCGGTGCTCGCGACACTCGAGGCGACGCAGCACGGCTACGACGAAGGGCTGCTGCTCGACGTCGAGGGCTATGTCGCCGAAGGCGCGGGCGAGAACATCTTCCTGGTCAAGGACGGCAAGATCTACGAGCCCGAGCTGACCTCGGCGCTCACCGGCATCACGCGCAGCACCGTGATCGAGCTGGCAGAAGGCCTCGGCTACCAGGTGATCGCCAAGCGCCTGACGCGGGACGACATCTACATCGCCGATGAGTGCTTCTTCACCGGCACCGCGGCCGAGGTCACCCCGATCCGCGAGCTCGACGGCCGGACCATCGGCGCCGGCAAGGCCGGCCCGGTCACCAAGCGGCTGCAGAAGGCTTTCTTCGACGTGGTGACCGGCAAGGATCGCCGGCACAAGCACTGGATGACGCCGGTGCCGATGAAGAAAGCGGCCAGGAAAGGAGCCAAGCGATGAGCATCCAGGCAAGCGACAAGGCGCGGCTGGTCGAAGTGACCGAGAAGGACCTGCCGCTTCACTGCCCGTTGCCGACGGCGCCGTTGTGGGCGCGGCATCCGCGCGTGTTCCTCGACGTCGCCGAGGCGGGCGAGATGCTCTGCCCGTACTGCGGCACCCGGTATGTCTACAAGGGCGCCCCGCCGCGGGGCCACTGAAGCCGCGCGAATCCTCGTCGTCGCTCCGAACTGGATCGGCGACGCGCTGATGGCGCAGCCGCTCATCGCACGCCTGCGCGAGAAGCGGCCGGCGGTGCGCATC
>JBAUTD010000034.1:0-6180 GCA_049582045.1 Burkholderiales bacterium | reverse complement strand
TGACCATCCAGCTCGACATGACGGCGGCCGAGCCGGCGGCGAGCCGACCGCCGGCCCGTCCGCCGGCGCCAACGGCAAAGCCATTGCCGCGCGAGGCGAACAAGCCCGAGCCCGTGCCTGAATTCTTGGAAGACGAGCCGCCTCGTTCTCGGCTGCGATATCTGTGGGGATTTCTCGCGCTGCTCGCGCTACTGGGCCTCGCAGGACAGGTCGTATTGTATTTTCGCACCGAAGTCGCGCTGCTGGTGCCGCAGCTGCGGCCCTACCTCGTCGCGACGTGTAGAGTTTACGGTTGCACTGTCAGACTGCCGCGCCGGCCCGAGCTGATGAGCATCGAGTCGTCCGACCTCCAGGCCGATCCGGGTCACGGGAACCTGATCATCCTAAACGCCGTCCTCCGCAACCGCGCTCCGTTTCCGCAGGAATACCCCGACCTGGAGCTAACGCTGACCGACGAAAACGACCAGGCTGTCGTGCGGCGCGTGCTGGTGCCAGCCGACTACGTCTCCGGAGCGCGTCGTTCCGGCGCGCTGAGTGGAATCGGCCCAGGCGCCGAGGTGGTGGTACGGCTGCATTTCGATACCAGCCAGGTGCGCGTCACCGGCTATCGCCTATACCTCTTCTTTCCCTGAACCGCGGAGCTCTCTTGCAGATACTCGTCACTGGCTCGATCGCGTACGACACCATCATGGTGTTTCCCGATCGCTTCAAGAACCACCTGCTTGCCGACCAACTGCACATCCTGAACGTGTGCTTTCTCACCCCCGAAATGCGGCGCGAGTTCGGGGGAACAGCGGGCAACATCTGCTACAACCTGAGACTGCTTGGCACGGATCCGCTGCTGATGGCGACAGTCGGGGAGGACATCGATCCGTATATTGCGCGCCTCGAGCGGCTCGGCATCGGCACGCAGTTGCTCAAGCGTGTTCCGGGCCAGTTCACGGCGCAAGCCTTCATCACGACCGACCTGGACGACAACCAGATCACCGCCTTTCATCCGGGCGCGATGAACGACTCGCACCAAAACCATGTCAACGCGCGACCAGGTGCTCGGCTCGCGATCGTCGGCCCGGACGGCAAACTGGGGATGCAGCAGCACGCGCGTGAATGCGCCGAGCACGGAATTCCGTTCGTATTCGATCCCGGGCAGGGGCTGCCGATGTTCTCTGGCGAAGAGTTGGACGAGCTCATCGCACTCGCTGATTACGTCGCGGTAAACGACTACGAAGGTAAACTTCTGAAGGAAAAGACCGGCCGAACGCTCGAAGCCCTGTCGCGCGAGGTCAAGGCGCTGGTCGTGACACTCGGAGGCAACGGCTCGATCGTGCACGCGGCGGGCAAGCAATACGAGATTCCGAGCGTCAAGGCCGAGGCATTGGTTGATCCCACCGGCTGCGGCGACGCCTATCGGGCGGGTCTGCTGTACGGCGTGGTCAACGGCTGGGACTGGCCCAGCACGGGACGTCTGGGTGCGGTAATGGGGGCAATCAAGATCGCGCACCGCGGCGCGCAGAACCATAGCCCCTCGCGCGACGAAATAGAGGAGCGATACAAGACCGCGTTCGGATTCACTCCTTGGCGCTAGCGTCGGGATCAGCGCAGCGCGGCGCGGATCCGTTGCGCGTATTCCTCGAGCTTCGCGCGAGGGGGGTTCTTTACCGGCCAAGTGAGCTGCATGCCGTCGCCGTCGTGGCGGGGCAGGAGGTGCACGTGGTAGTGGAACACGGTCTGTCCGGCAGGCGCTCCGTTGGCCTGGTAGACGGATAGCCCCTGCGGCGCGAATGCTGCGCGGATCGCACGCGCGACCCGCGCGCCGGCTCGGCCGATCGCCGCGGCCTGGTTGTCGTCAAGCGCGTATATGTTTTCGGCGTGTGCCCTTAGCGTCACGAGGGTGTGCCCCGGGTTCACCTGCCCGATGTCCATAAAGGCGAGCGTATGCTCGTCTTCGTGCACCACCGTGGCGGGAATCTGCCCGGCGACGATCCGGCAGAATACGCAGTCTGTCATATGTCCTCCTCGCCTCATTCCTCGGTCAGGTCGTGGTAACCGCGGCAAGGCAGCTGTGCCAGCGCGCCGTCCTCGAGCCGCAGCGCGGCGAGCGATCCGCCCCAGACGCACCCGGCATCCAGTGCGCTGACGCGCGCGGTCAGCTTGAGGCCGAGGGCCGACCAGTGGCCGCAGACAATCTTCGGCTCCATGCGCGGCGGTCGCGCCTCGAACCAGGGCAGGTAGCCTGCGGGTGCCTTGTCGCTCTTGACGTGAAAGTCCATCACGCCCTCCGGCGAACAGAATCGCATTCGCGTCATCGCGTTGACGATGACCCGCAGGCGATCCCAGCCTTCGAGCGCGTCGTTCCAGTGAGCCGGTCGGCTGCCGTACAGCTCGGCGAGGAAGTCGCGGTAGTTGGGCGCGCGCAGTGAGGCCTCGACTTCGCCCGCGAGTACCAGCGCCTTTTCTACACTCCACTGCGGAAGCAGGCCGGCGTGCACCATGGCGTGTTCGCCTTCGCGGTGCATCAGCGGCCGTGCCCGCAACCAGCCCAGCAAGTCCGCCGCGTCGGGAGCCTCGAGCACCGCATCCAGCGTGTCGTCCTCGCGCCGCTTCGCAAAGCCTTCGGCGAGGCACAGAAGATGCAAATCGTGGTTTCCCAGTACCGCGATTGCCGCAGCGTCCCCCAGCGAACGCACGAAGCGCAGCACTTCGAGTGACTTCGGTCCACGGTTTACCAGATCGCCGACGAACCACAGCCGGTCGCGCTGGGGATCAAATCCGATCCGCGCGAGAAGCGCTCGCAGCTCGTCGTAGCAGCCCTGAACGTCGCCGATCGCGTAGGTGGCCATGCGAACCAAAACTCTAGCAGACGGGCTCAGAAGCTCGCGTCGAGCCGGCGGTACTGAATCGCTTCGGCGATGTGCTCGGCCGCGATGGTGCCGCGACCGGCCAAATCGGCAATGCTGCGCGCAACGCGCAGCACGCGATGGTAGGCGCGGGCGGACAACAACAGTCGCGCCAGAGCGTGGCGCAGGAGCTGGTCGCCGTCGCGATCGGTGGCGCAGTGGCGGTCGATTTCGCGCGTGTCCAGCAGGGCATTGGGCTTGCCCTGGCGGGCGATCTGCGCGTCGCGCGCCCGCACGACGCGCAGTCGGATAGCCGCCGTCGGTTCGCCCGCAACCGGAGCAACCAGCTCCGCCTCGCGCGGTGCGGGAACTTCGAGCTTGATGTCGATTCGGTCCGCGAGCGGCCCGGAAACGCGCCCGCGGTAGCGCGCGATGCGCTCCGGAGTGCAGCGGCAGCGACCGCCGGAGGAGCCGCAGTGGCCGCAGGGGCAGGGATTCATCGCGGCAAGGAGCTGGAAGCGCGCGGGAAACTGCGCCTGCCGCGCGGCGCGCACAATCGATATCCTGCCCGACTCGAGGGGCTCGCGCAGAGCCTCGAGCACATCGCGGTCGAATTCCGGCAACTCGTCGAGAAACAGCACGCCGTGATGCGCAAGCGAGATCTCGCCCGGGCGCGGCATGTTTCCGCCGCCGACGAGGGCCGCACCCGATGCGCTGTGGTGCGGCGAACGAAACGGCCGCGCGCCCCAATGGGCGGCGTCGAAACCCGCGCTGGAAACGGATTGGATGGCGGCAACCTCCAGCGCCTCCGCCTCCGAAAGCGGAGGCAGGATTCCCGGGAAGCGGGCCGCGAGCATCGACTTGCCGGTTCCCGGCGGACCGACCATCAGGACGCTGTGGTTTCCGGCGGCAGCGACTTCCAGTGCCCGCTTGACCTGCTGCTGCCCCTTGACCTCGTCGAAGTCGGGATAGCGTGGCGGCGACGACTGAGATGCCGCGCAATACTCACCGATCAGCGCCTCCCCGGTCAGGTGTGCAACCACCTCGAGCAGCGATTGCGCGGGCAGGATACGGGCACCCTCGGCCAAGGCCGCTTGGGGCGCATTTCCGGCCGGCAGCACAAATGCGCGTCCGGCGGCGCGGGCCTGCAGCGCCATGGCAAGTGCTCCGCGTACCTCTCGCACCTCTCCGGTAAGCGAAAGCTCGCCTGCAAATTCGTGGCCTACAAGCGCCTCGGGGGCCAATTGCCCGCTCGCCGCGAGCACACCGAGCGCGATCGGAAGATCAAGACGGCTGGAATCCTTGGGCAGGTCCGCCGGTGCGAGGTTGACGGTAATGCGGCGGGCCGGGAACTCAAACCTGGCGTGGTTCAGGGCTGCGCGGACCCGGTCCTTGGCCTCGCGCACCTCGGCGTCGGGCAAGCCGACGATGTGGAACGCCGGCAACCCGGGCCCGAGATGAACCTCGACGATCACTTCTGGCGCGTCGATCCCGGCCAGCGCACGGCTGGCAACTACCGCAAGCGGCACTTGGCCCCCCAATTGCGCAACGTTGTCCCGAACCGAGCAACGCCGCTAGGGGTGGCTAGGTTTACGCCGCGGGCGGTTTGGCGCCCGATTCCAGCTCGGCGACCCGCGTCTCGAGCGTCGCGAGCTTGGCCTGCGCGCGTTCCAGAAGCTTCCTTTGGACCTCGAAGTCCTCCCGCACGACCAGATCGAAGCGATCCAAGAAGGCGAGTACCAAGGCGCGCAGGTTCCTCTCTACGTCCTGCGCCGGCGAGTGGCGAACAGCGTCCGACACCCGGTCCCCGAGCTCCTCAAGTAGGTGCTTATCGATCATCTGGATGGCCCGAAACGGGGGCGCCGAGTGTAGCACGCAGGGTGCACCGGGTTCGGGCGAGCCTGGACAACAACGCCCCAAACTGGTGCATGGCGATTCATAAGCGAATGTGCGATCGCACAATGAACTTGATTCAATTGAAGAAATTGTCTGGCACAGGAGCTGCTAAGGACAGTACGCACCTTTTCACCTTTGGAGACTCAGCCATGCGCAAGACACTCATCGCCCTGTCAGTTGGGGCAACCCTCGCAACCCCTCTCATCGCGTCCGCCGACGAACCAGCCCTCAGCGCCAACGTATCGATCGCGTCGGAGTACCTCTATCGCGGGATCGCCCAGACGAGGGGCAATCCAGCAATCCAGGGCGGCTTCGACTACGCGTTCAGCAATGGAGCGTACATCGGTACGTGGGGATCGAATATCAGCTGGCTTAGCGACGGCGGCACAGGTCCCAGTTCAAGTATGGAATGGGACATCTACGGCGGCTACAAGGGAAGCCTCTCGAAAGACGTCGGCTACGACGTTGGCATCCTTACGTACAACTACCCGGGCGACCATATGCCGACTGGTGCCGCAAAGCCCGATACCGTCGAAATCTACGGCGCACTTAGCTACAAGTGGTTCACCGCGAAATATTCGGTCACGACGGGCAGCCTTTTCGGTTGGACCAAGGACAACCTTGGCGTCGACAAGACGAGCGGCAGCGGCTATCTCGACTTGACGGGTACCTACGATATCGGCAATGGAATGTCCGTGGTCGCCCACCTCGGTCACCAGACCGTCAGCGGATATAGCGATGCGAGCTACAGCGACTACAAGATCGGCCTCAATAAGGACATCGCGAAATACGGCACGCTCGGCATCGCGGTCATAGGCACGGACGCCAAAGACGACTGCTCTCCGACCGCAACCGGCCAACCATACTGCTTCGTCGATGCTACTGGCGAGGGCTATTCAGCCGGCAAGACCCGTCTTCTCGTGACCTTCGGCAAATCGTTCTAAAGGCGCGGCGCGGGCGGCTCAGTCCGCCTGCCCGGGCAGGGAGCCAACACATGAAATTCGTTACAGCAATCATCAAGCCGTTCAAGCTCGACGAGGTGCGCGAAGCCCTCTCGGGGATCGGCGTGCAGGGGATCACCGTTACCGAGGTCAAGGGTTTCGGCAGGCAAAAGGGCCATACCGAGCTCTACCGGGGCGCGGAATACGTCGTTGATTTCCTGCCGAAGGTGAAGATCGAGGCCGCGGTCAAGACCGAGATTCTCGAGCAGGTGATCGAGGCGATCGAGAAGGCTGCCAACACCGGCAAGATCGGGGACGGCAAGATCTTCGTGTTCGATCTGGAAAAAGTAATTCGCATCCGCACCGGCGAGACCGATGCGGCAGCGCTATAGGGAGATGGATATGAAAAGACTTATCACGCTCCTCGCGTTCGCGGCGTCGCTCGCCTTCACGGGCGTCGGCCACGCGCAGGACAAACCCGCCGCGCCCGCCGCGGCACCGGCAGC
>JBAUTD010000033.1:0-3717 GCA_049582045.1 Burkholderiales bacterium | reverse complement strand
GGAGCAGACGGTGAGCGCGGCGCTGGCGATCGCGCGCCACACGGCCGAGGACGACTGCGCAGGGCCGCCTGAGCCCGCCCTGCTCGCGCGCGAGTTTCCCGACCTGGATCTGTTCCATCCCTGGGATCTCGAGACGGAAGAGGCGATCGGCATCGCCCGGCGCTGCGAGGCGGCGGCGTTCGCGCTGTCGAAGAAGCTCAGCAATTCCGAAGGCGCATCGCTGTCGACGCAGCAGTCGCAGTTCGTGTTCGCCAACAGCCTGGGGTTCATGGGCGGTTTCCCGACTTCGCGCCATTCTCTGTGGTGTTCGGTGATCGCCGAGGACAGGGGGCTGATGCAGCGCGACGACTGGTACAGCGCACACCGCGTCGCCTCGGGTCTCGCCGACCCCGAGGCGCTCGGGCGCTACGCCGGCCAGCGTGCCCTCGCGCGGCTCGGAGCGCGCAAGATTCCCACCTGCAAGGCGCCGGTGCTGTTCGAGGCGCCGATCGCGACCCAATTGATCGGCTCCTTCGTCGCCGCGGCGAGCGGGGGCAGTCTGTACCGCAAGGCCTCGTTCCTGGTCGATTCGCTCGGCAAGCAGGTGTTCTCGCCTATCGTCAGCATCGATGAGCGGCCGCACGAGCCGCAGGCGCTCGCCAGCTCGCCGTTCGACGAGGAAGGAGTGGTCACCCGGCCCCGCAGCGTGGTGCGGGACGGGGTGCTGGAGGGCTATTTCCTCGGTTGCTATTCGGCGCGCAAGCTGGGCATGCAAAGCACCGGCAGCGCGGGAGGGAACCATAATCTCGTGGTGCGCCAGAGCCAGACGCCGGGCCCGGATTTCGCCGACATGCTGCGCGCGATGGGCCGCGGACTTCTGGTGACCGAGCTGATGGGTCACGGCGTCAATCTGGTCACCGGCGATTACTCGCGCGGCGCGGCGGGGTACTGGGTCGAGGGGGGCGAGATCCGCTTTCCGGTCGAGGAAATCACGATCGCCGGCAACCTGCGCGACATGCTGCGCGGCGTGGTCGCGGTGGGCAGCGACGTGGTAGTGCGCGGGGCCCGCCGTTCGGGGTCGATCCTGGTGGAAAAGATGACCATCGCGGGCGAGTGAGCCCACGCGAACATTCGCGCGCGGGGGCTGTCGAAGTCGCTATGAAACCCGGCAAATGGCGGCGCGATCGGATCGTGGGCTGGCTTAGCGTGGCGGCCATCGTCGGCGCCATGCTGCTCATCCTGTGGGCCTGGTCGGTGCTCGAGCCCGGCAAGGAAGGCGAGGCGAGCGAGGCCGCTGCCTCCAGCCGCTGGGCGACGGGATTCTCGCCCTGACGTAGACTTGAGGCTCCATGCCCGCCATCGTCACAATCGAAATCGTCTCGGACGTCATCTGCCCCTGGTGCTTCATCGGCAAGCGGCGCCTGGAGAAGGCGCTCGCCCTGCTCGGCGACGAGATCGAGGTGGAGGTCGCCTGGCTGCCGTTCCAGCTCAACCCGGGAATGCCCGCCGAGGGCATCGCTCGCGCCGATTACCGCCGCGCCAAGTTCGGCGAGCAGCGCTCGCGCGAGCTCGATGCGCGTGTCACTGCGGAAGCGGCCGGCGAGGGCCTCGAGTTCGCGCTCGAGCGCCAGGCGCGTACCCCGAACACCTTCGCCGCGCACCAGTTGATCGACCTGGCGCAGGAGCGCGGTGTCGGCGAGGCGGTGGTCGAGGCGCTGTTTCACGCCTACTTCGAGCAGGCGCGCGACACCGGGGATCGCGAGGTGCTGACAGAGATCGCCGCGCAGTGCGGGGTGGCGCCGGACGAGCTGCAGGCGCGCTGGGCCGACGAGGCCGACCGACGGCGAGTGGCAGATCTGGAAGAGCGCATGAAAGCCCTTGGGATCTCGGGCGTGCCGACCTTCATCCTCGGGCGCAGGCTCGCCGTATCGGGCGCCCAGCCGCCCGAGGCACTGGCGGCGGCGATACGCGAAGCGACCGTTCCCGCCTAGGCTAGGTGAAGTCCAGGCGGGTGTCGAGCAGAACGCCGTAAATCTCGATCGACTCGCGGCGCGCGAGCTGCAGCGGCGGCAGCTCGTCCGCCTCCAGCTCGGAATTCGAGCCCGCGAGCGCGTCCTTCACCGCCGCGGAGAGCACGAACTCTCCGGCGCGGGCGCGGTGCAGCAGGCGCTCTGCAATGCTCACGCAATCGCCGAACGCGACGAACTGCGCGGCGCCGTCGGGCCCTGCCATGCCGAACACCGTGTCGCCCAGGTGAAGACCCATTGCCACCGCGGTCATCAGCCCGTACTCGCGCTGCCAGGATTCGGCGATGGCGCCGAACTCGCGCTGAATCCGCTGCGCTGCGGCCACCGCCCGGGCGGCCTGCTCGGAAGACGCGCCGCTGCGAAATGCCGCGATCAGGGCATCGTTGCGCACGCCGAACACCTCTCCGCCGTTTGCTTCGACGGCGTCGGCCACCAGGGCAAAGAATCCGCTCGCCAGCTCGAGCACCTTCTGCGGCTCGAGCATCTCCGACATGCGCGTGAAGTTGCGCACCTCGGCGAACAGCACGATCGCGGGGCTGCGTTCCGTGACGACGCCCCTGCGTTCGGTCAGCGCGGACATTTCGATGCCTCCCATCGTTTGCCTCTCCTGCGGTGGAGCGCGATCATCATAGGTCCGCGCAAAATCCGCGTTCGAGGAAAAATTCCCTGCTCTATCCCGTCCGGTGACGAATGGCGCCGCAGGCCCGACGGGCGGGGCCCACGTGACCTATTGCGCAAACGCAAGCGTAACCCTCTTGTTCCGCTTTCCCTCCGAGCGGATCTTCGCCACCGATAGGGAGCCGATCTCGCGCGTGTTGGCGACGTGCGTGCCGCCGCAGGCCTGAAGGTCGACGCCCGGGATCTCGAGCAGGCGTATGCGACCCTCGCCGCGCGGCGGCGCTACCGACATGGTGCGCACCAACTCGGGCCTGGCATCGAGCTCCGCCTCGCTTACCCAGCGCGCGCGCGCCGCGTGGCCCTCGGCGACGAGCGCGTTGAGGCCCGCCTCGATTTCATCCTTCACCAGCCGTTCCATCTCCACGTCGAAGTCCAGATGTGCCTTGTCGGCGGCGATGCGCCCACCGGTGACCGGGGCGCGCACCACGGCGCACAGCAGGTGCAGCGCGGTGTGAAACCGCATGTGGCGATAGCGCCGCTCCCAGTCGATTTCGGCCTCGAGCACGGTCCCGGGAGGCGGTAGCGGCGCGCCGGGCTCGAGCACGTGCAGCACGCGCTCGCCGTCCTCGCCCTTGCGCGTATCGGCGACGTGCAGGCCGGCGATCCTGCCGCTGTCGCCGGGCTGTCCGCCGCCCGCGGGATAGAACACGGTGCGATCCAGCTCGATCGCCTCGCCGTGCAGCGCGACCACCGTCGCGCTGCAGGACTTGAGGTACGCGTCGTCGCGGAACAGCAGTTCGGTCATCCGTAGAGCACGAACAGGCACACCGCGACCACTACCAGGGCTCCGGCGGCAAAGAAGGCCACGGAGGAATTCGACAACGTCGGCATGTCGGGATCGGGCGGCACCGGCTCGGGATGATGTTCCTCGTGCGCCGCGTGCTCCTCGTGCGCAGGCGCGGCGTGCGCGCCTGCGACCTTGTCGTTGAACGCCTGGAAAAAGTCGTTCGCGATCTTCTTCGCCGCCGCGTCGACCAGGCGCGAGCCGATCTGCGCCAGCTTGCCTCCTACGCTCGCTTTGACGCTGTATGCC
>JBAUTD010000032.1:0-1506 GCA_049582045.1 Burkholderiales bacterium | reverse complement strand
CCTCGACAAGCCGGCTTGCGTTTTGCGGTCGCACATAGAAGTCGGTATCGTTCATTCCCAGAGGATCAAGGATCCGTTGCTTCACGAACGTTCCGAGCCTCTGGCCGGACACCACTTCAACCACGCGGCCCAGCACGTTCACCGCTTCGCTGTAGCACCACTGCGTTCCAGGATGGGAGCGCAGGGGTAGCGACGCCAGTTTCTCGACATAGGCGGCAAGCGAGATACCGGTGGGCTGTACGGTCCAGTTATCGAACAGGCCGGCGGCCAGATACTGCTCCGCGATTCCGTCATCGAGCAGGAAGTGATACCCGAGCCCGGCCGTATGGGTCATGAGATCGTGGAGCGTTATCGGCCGCTCCGCCGCGACCAGCTCGGTGCCGAGAAGGACCTGCATTTCGGAAAATTCCGGCAGATATGCCGAGACCGGGTCATGCAGCTCTACTTGGCCGGCCTGATGCAACATCATGATTGCCACGCCAGCCACCGGCTTGGTCATCGAATAGAGCCGGAAGATCGCGTCGGGCTGCAACGGCACGCGCTTTTCGACCGAACTCCACCCATGCGTTTCCGAGAAAACGACTTTGCCGTGTCGAAACACGATCGTCTGGGCGCAGGGGACCACGCCCTCATCGACGTAGCACTGCAGGGTCTGGCGAATCCGGGACAGGGTTTCCGGCGCAAGGCCAACCTCCTCGGGAGCATTTTCAGGCACGCCGTATCCTGTCGATTGTGCTGCCATCGTCCTCTCCCTTCGTTCAGCGGCCGATCGCAAGCCGCCTTCGTGCGGTTGGCAGGAGGCGCGTGGTGCTATTTATGGTCTGGAGCTGCCGCACAAACTACCTTGGCGGTCCATCCCCTCTGGAGCGCAGTCGAAACTGCCCGCCGCTTGCCGGTGATGATGACTGGACCCCGGTACGGGAAAAGACATTATCCGCGCTGACACCGAAGATTTCACCTGAATGACCAGGCCACGCCCGATCGCTATGGCCCGCTTCGCTCTGTGAGCAGCGTGGTCGCCACCGCCACGCGCGTGCTGTCCGACTTGTATCGGCGACGATATTCCGAAGGGGTCATGCCGGACCAGCCGATGAAATTTCTCGTGAAGCTTCCAGGTTCAATGAAGCCGAGCTTGTAACCGACAACCGTAATGGGAATGTCGGTCGCGAGCAGGAACGCTCCGGCCAGCTCGCCGCGCAGCCGCATCCTGATTTGCTGGAACGTTTCGCCTTCGCGCGCAAGATCTCGGCGCAGGCGGCGGGGATTGCTGCGCAACCGTTGGGCGACATCGTCAATCGGTGCCGACCAGTCACCGCATCGTTGCGACTGGATCAGTGACTGCTCGGTCCGTCCGCGCCAGGTCAGGGCGCCGCTCGGCGTCGCGAACCAGTCGGGAACGCTGGCATTGTATTCCTCATATTCGCTGAGGCTTCCGTGCACGAGATTCACGTGCAGATCCTTGCGGTCATAGAGAAGCGCGTCGAAAGGTGCTTCGAACTCTACGGG
>JBAUTD010000031.1:0-4492 GCA_049582045.1 Burkholderiales bacterium | reverse complement strand
GCTACGTCCGCTCCGATTCCACCGACATCGCGAAGACCTGGGCGGCGGCGCGCAAGAGACTCAAGCAGGAGAGATGCCTGAGCGAGAGCAACGTGCGCAAGCTAAGACCGGTCGAGGGCGCAAAAAGATGAGCCTTCAATGCTCGCCACCGCACAGACCGCGCCGGGCCGGCAACCCATCATGTCGTGCTTCATAACCTCATACGGAGAACATCATCATGCGTATCGATCATAAGCGTCTCGTTCTGGGAGTAGCGCTCGCAGGCGCGATGTCCATGCTGATCGCCGGCTGCGGCAAGAACCCGGAAGAGCAGGCGGCGCAGCCCGCGACCAGCAGCCAGGCCGCAACCACCCCCGAACCTGCGACCACTCCTCAGGCCGCAACAACCCCCGAACCTGCCACCACTCCTCAAGCCGCAACGACTACCGTGGGCACGGAGATCGACGACAGCGTCATCACCACCAAGGTCAAGGCGGCGCTGCTTGCCGACCCGGACATCAAGAGCTTCGATATCGCGGTCGAGACGCACAAGGGCGAAGTCCAGCTCAGCGGCTTCGTCAACAGCCAGGAGCAAATCGACCAGGCAATCGAAATCGCCAAGAAGGTGGAAGGCGTAACGAACGTCGGCAACGGAATGAGCATCAAGAAGTAGCAATCCGATGCAACCCAGCGGCAATTCCGGGAGACAGCGATGATGGATCGGGCAGTTGAGGATTTCGATCGGGCCCGGGGCAAGATGGCCGGCGATTTCAGGGCCATCATCACCGACAGCGAAGAGCTGCTGAAAGCCGCAGCGACGGTGTCGGGCGAAGGCTTCGCAGCGGCACGGACCCGGTTCGAGGAAAGACTGACGAAGGCCAAGGCAAGGCTGGCCGACGCCTCGCAACCGGCGATCGACAGGGCGAAAGAGCGCGTTATCGTCGCGGACCATTACGTGCGTGGCAATCCCTGGACTGCGGTAGGCGTCGCGATCGCGGTCGGAGCGTTGCTCGGCTTTCTGGCCGCGAAGCGCTAGGCGAACGGCGCCCGGGGCCGGACGAGGCGGCCCGTCGTGAACGAGGCAGGCACCCCGGTCGCCGACCCCGCGGCGCTGGCGGCTCGCGCGCTTGCGGTATGTGCGCTCGTCGCCGCGTTGTACCTCGCGCGCGCGTTCTTCGTCCCGCTGCTGATTGGGATCCTCGCGAGCTACGCGCTGCACCCGCTGGTCGACTGGCTCGAGCGCTGGCGCATGCCGCGCGGCATCGGTGCAGCCCTGGTGCTGGCGATCACGCTCGGGGGCTTGTCATGGATCGGCTACTCCTTGAGCAGCGACGCGCAGGCGCTGATCGAGAAGCTGCCCCGGGCGGCGCACAAGCTGCGCCAGGACTTGAGCGCTGCGCGAACGGGCGCTCCGACTGCGCTGCAGAACGTGCAGGAGGCCGCTCACGAGCTGCAGGGTGCAGCAGCCGATGCCGGCACCAAAGCTGTAGGCCGCGAAACCGCGGCCCGTGCGCCCGAACCCACCTGGCTGAGCGACTACACGCTGGCGCAATCTGCGCTGGTCGTCACGGTCGCGGCGCAGACCCCGATCGTGCTGCTACTGACCTATTTCCTGCTCGCCTCCGGTGAGCACTTCCGGCGCAAGCTGGTGCAGCTCGTCGGGCCGTCGCTGTCGCGCAAGAAGGACGCCGTTCGCATCCTCGAGGAGATCGACGTCCAAGTCCAGCGCTACCTGCTCGCCGTTCTGGCCTCGAACGCCCTGCTCGCCGCGCTGACCTGGCTCGCCTTCCTGGCGCTCGGCCTGGACCAGGCCGGAGTGTGGGGCATCGCCGCCGGCGTGCTCCACTTCGTGCCCTACCTCGGCCCGGCGCTGCTCACGCTTGGATCAGGAGTTGCCGCGTTCCTGCAGTCCGGGTCGCTCGTCTACGCGCTCGCCGTGGCGGGCGCGTCGCTGCTGATTGCGGGCACGATCGGGTTCGCGTTCATGACATGGTTGCAAAGCCGGTTCGCGCGCGTGAACGCCGCGGTGCTCTTCATCGCACTGCTGTTCTTCGGCTGGCTGTGGGGCGTGTGGGGGCTGCTGCTAGGCGCGCCGCTGGTGGCAATCGCCAAAGTGGTCTTCGATCGGATCGAATCGCTGAAGCCCGCGGGTGAACTGCTCGGGCGCTAGACTGTCGAGGCGGCAAAGCGCTTGCATTCGTTGAAGAGCCGGAAGGTGTTCCGTCCCTCTTCCTTTGCGTGGTACATGGCGGTATCCGCGCACCTCGTCAGGGTTTCGGCGTCCGCGCCGTGATCGGGGTAGATGCTGATGCCAATGCTCGCAGTGACGTTCAGCTCTTGCCCGGCAACGCGGTGCGGCAGCGCCAGCACCGACAGGACCTTCTCCGCGCTGAGGGCCGCGTCCGCGGCGTGCTCGATCTCGGAAAGCAGCACCACGAATTCGTCGCCGCCTTGCCTGCTCACGGTGTCCGATGCGCGCACACAGGTCACCAGGCGTCGCGAAACCGAGTGAAGCAGCTCGTCGCCGGCCGGATGTCCCAGGACGTCGTTGATGCGCTTGAAGCCGTCCAGATCCAAGAATAGAACGGCGCATTTCTTGGCGTGCCGCCGCGCGAGCGAAATCGCGTTCTCGATCCGGTCGCCGAGCAGCATGCGGTTGGGCAGGTTGGTCAGAAAGTCGTGCTGGGCCAGATGGGCCATCCTCTGCGTCACGGCCCTGGCCGCGCTGACGTCGTGGAACACGATCACGGCACCCGTCACCTGCCCGCCACGGTCGTGGATCGGGGCGGCCGAGTCCTCGATCGCGGTTTCGGACCCGTCGCGCCGCACCAGGATGGAGTTCGCGCTCAGGCCTACGACCTTGTTCTGTCTGACGGCTTGAGCCAGCGGGTCGAGCGCGGGCTGGCGCGTGGCGCCATCGATGATCCGGAATACCTCGGCGAGCGGACGGCCGGTCGCCTCGCGACGGGACCACCCCGTCATTTCTTCCGCGACCACATTGAGATAGACCACATTGCCAGCTACATCAGTGCTCAGCACGGCGTCGCCGATCGAATTCAGCGTGACTTGCGCGCGTTCCCGTTCCGCAAACAGGGCCTCCTCGCCCGCCTTGCGCTCGATCACGCTGCGCAGAATGCGCGGCAGCCAGTACGGGTCGAGATGCTCCCTCAGCAGGTGATCCTGCGCGCCACGCTGCGTGGCCTTCCAGGCGACCTCTTCATTTTCCCGGCTGGCCAGCAGGAGGATGGGAATCAGCGGCGCCGTCGCGTACAGCGCCTCGAACGTCCCGATTCCCTGACTGTCGGGCAGGAACAGATCGAGCAGCACTGCGTCGATTCCGTCCCGCCCCAGGCGTTCGACGGCATCGCAAAGGCGCCGGACCTGTTCCAGGCGCAGCGTGCCGCCAAACGGACCGGCCAGCGCCTTCCGAACCAGCTCGACATCGACCGCGTCGTCCGAAACGAGCAGGACCGTGGACACGATTTCGTCCGTGAGCGCTGGAAGCGAACGGGTTTGCATGCCCACAAGTCTGGCGTGAGCGCCGATGTCCGTTCTGTGCGCCCGCCCACATACGACGTGCGGGACCGCACAGAGGCAAGGGCGATTTCGCCGTACCTTGATCAGCGCGCAAGTGCGCCAGGAAACTGCGATGCCCAAAGGCCATCAACGCAGCAACCGGAAAGCGAAGAAGCCCAAGCAGCCGAAAAAGCCCGACCTGCCGCCCGACTCTTCTACCCGGCTGCCGCCTGCAAAAGCTCGCTAGTGCGCTTGCGCAGGGTCACGTCCGGCGCAATCCGCATACCAGGTCCAGCCGCCGCGCGCGAACAGGGCCAGCGCCCGACGCAGGCTTCGAGCCAACAAATTGCCGCTCACGTTCAGTCGTTCAGCCTATTCGTCGATCGTTGCGGGCTCTCCCGTCCCGGCGGAATTCTGCTCCCCGCAACCCCGCGCGTTCTGTGCGCTATCGCACTGAGGTCGCTGCGGCCGAGGAACACAATTCAGGCACGGGCAGGTTCTGCCCGACGTCGCGCTGGCATGGTCCCGAAAACCGAAAATCCGCAAGCCGCAAGCAGTCGGCGTGCCCTTGGCCGTCGCGCACTCGTCGTCGCCGCGTGCCTCGTGCTCGCGGCGGCGGGCTACTATGTCTGGCGGACATGGTCCGGCCGGGAAAGCGCGCAAGCCGCGCTGATGACCGCCGTGGCGCAGCGCGGCAACCTCGAGGATACGATCACCGCGACCGGGACGCTCCAGCCCAAGGACTACGTCGATGTCGGCACGCAGGTCTCCGGGCAGCTGAAGAAGCTGCCCGTGGACGTCGGCGCGGTGGTCAAGGCCGGGCAGCTTCTGGCGCAGATCGACCCTTCGGTCTACCAGGCCAAGGTCGACGGCGACCGCGCGCAACTGCTCAACCAGCAGGCGCAGCTCGCCGACAAGCAGGCCCAGCTCGTGCTGGCCGGGCTGCAGTACGCGCGCCAGCAGAACCTCACGCGCGAGGGCGCGACCACGGCCGACG
>JBAUTD010000030.1:0-5085 GCA_049582045.1 Burkholderiales bacterium | reverse complement strand
GCCCGAGGCGGCGCGCACCAGGCCGGCGATCGTCTTCAGCAGCGTCGACTTGCCCGCGCCGTTGCGCCCCAGCAGCGCCACGATCTCGCCGTCGCGCAGGTCGAGCGTGGCGTCGTTCAGGATGTGGCTCTTGCCGTAGAACGCGTTGACGCCCTCGAAGGCGAGCAGCGGTGCGCCGGGCCCCGCGCCGGCCGCCCTGCCCTGAAGCGGAGGCGTGCCCTTGCCGGTGTAGACCTCCTGCACGCGCCGGTCGGCGCGAACCTCTTCGGGCGAGCCGGCCATCAGCACCTCGCCCTGGTTCATCACCGTCACTTGCTGCGAGAAGCCGAGCACGCGGTCGATGTCGTGCTCGACGATCAGCACGGGGATCTCGCTCGAGACGAGCTTGACCAGGTTCGCGACGCGCTCGCGCTCGGCCGCGGCGAGTCCGGCGAGCGGCTCGTCCAGCAGCAGCACCCTGGGCTTGGAGCCCAGCGCGATGCCCAGGTCGAGCAGCCGCTGCCCGCCGTAGGAGAGGTCGCCGCCGGCGACCTGCTCGATGCCGTCCAGGCCGAGAAAGCGGACCAGCTCGGCGGTCTCGCGGTGGATCTCGGGGTAGCTGTCGACGTCGCGCCAGGCGTTGAAGCGCGCGGGGTGGCGCGCCTGCAGCGACAGGCGCAGGTTCTCGTAGATCGCAAGCCCCTTGAACAGGTTGGTGATCTGGAACGAGCGCGCGAGCCCCTGCTGGCAGATCCGGTGCGCGGGCAGCTGCTGAATCTCGGCGCCGTCCAGCCGCACGCTGCCCGCGTCGGGCGGGAACATGCCCGACACCAGGTTGAACAGAGTGGTCTTGCCCGCGCCGTTCGGGCCGATCAGCGCATGCACGTGGCCGGAGTCGACGGCGAGGGCGACATCCGCGACTGCGCGGATACCGCCGAAATGCTTCTGCACCCCGCTAAGCTCGAGCACCGTGCCGCGCGGGGCCTGCGGTCGCAGCGACGCGGGCAGCGGCAAGCCCTCGTAGACGCGGCGCTGGCTCATCGCGGCGTCCTCCTCGGGCGGAGGCTGCCAGCGGCGCTTGAGCTGGGCCCAGATCCCCACCAGCCCGCCCGGCGAATAGAGCACGAACGCGACGAACACGATGCCGAACCACAGCAGCCAGTTGCCGCTCCACATCGAAAACAGCTCGCGGAACAGCACGAAGAACAGCGCGCCCAGCGCGGGCCCGAGGATGTGGTGCATGCCGCCGATCACCACCATCGCCAGCAGCTCGCCGGAGAACGCGACCGTGACGCCGTCGGCCGAGACGAGATAATTCTGGAACCCGAGCAGCGCGCCCGCGAGCGCGGTCACGGTCGCCGAGAGCACGAACGCCCCCAGCCTGTAGCGGTCGACGGCGTAGCCCTGGAAGGTGGCGCGCTGCTGGTTCTCGCGGATCGCGACCAGCACGTGGCCGAAGGGCGAGCGCACTACGCGCAGCACGACGTAGAGCACGGCAAGCGCCACGGCCGCGACCAGCGCGTACCAGACCGGCGCGCTGTCGAGCGAAATCGGCCCGATGCGGCCGCGCTCGAGCCCCCCCAGCCCGTCCTCGCCGCCGGTCACCGCGGTCCAGCGGAACGCGATCGCGTAGGCGAGCGCCGACAGCGCGAGCGTAAGCAGCGCGAAATACACGCCGCGCCGGCGCAGGATCATGAAGCCCACCACGAGCGACAGCAGCGCGACGAAGGCGAGCGCGATCAGGATCGGAAGCAGGATCTGTCCGTGCAGCCAGTCCTTCTGCGCGATCGCGGCGGCGTAGGCGCCGATCCCGAGCCACGCGGCCTGGCCGAAGGAGGTGAGCCCGGTGTAGCCGACCAGGATGTTCAGCCCGAGCGCCGCGATCGCGAGGATCACCGTCACGGTCGCCGTGTTGACCGTCAGGCCGAACAGCGGCATCAGGAACGGCAGCGCCACGAGCGCGGCCGCGGCGATCCACAGCGGCCGGTACTTTGCGATCGCGCCGGCGCGCATCATTCGAACTTCTCGATGCGCTCGCCGAGCAGCCCGCGCGGCCTGAACAGCAGCACCAGGAACATCAGGATATAGATCGAGGCCTCGCCCGCCGCGGGCACGAAATTGATCGTCACGCCGCGCACCACGCCCACCAGCAGCGCCGAGAGCACCACGCCCCAGAAGCTGCCCAGGCCTCCGATCACCACCACGACGAACGCGACGGTGATGATCTCGGCGCCCATGGCCGGATACACGAGCGCGATCGGGGCGAACAGCGCGCCGCCGAGCGCCGCCATGGCGACGCCGAGCACCACGATCGTGGTCATGTACGGCTGCAGCCGGATCCCGAGCGCCGCGACCATGTCGGGGCGCTGGATGCCGGCTCGCACCACGCGCCCGAACGAGGTCTTGTTCAGCAGCAGCCAGATGCCGGCGAGCACCACGGCCACGATCGCGAGCAGCAGCAGCCGGTAGCGCGAGAAAATGAAGTCTCCCAGGAAGACGCTGCCCTTCAGGGCCTGGGGCATCGACGCCGGCAGCGGCGCGGCGCCCCAGATCATGCGGATCGCCTGCTCGGCGATCATCGCCAGCCCGAACGTGACCAGCAGGCCGAGGATCGGATCGGCGGTGTAGAAGCGGCGCAGGAAGAAGCGCTCGAACAGGATGCCGAGCAGCCCGACCGCGACGGGCGAGAGCGCCACCGCGGGTCCGAAGCCGAGGTATTTCGCGATCTCGAGCGAGGCGTAGGCGCCCAGCGCGTAGAACGCGCCGTGGGCGAGGTTCACCACCCCGCCCACGCTGAAGATGAGCGACAGCCCGAGCGCGATCAGCAGGTAGTAACCGCCGAGAACCAGGCCGTTGACTACCTGTTCCAGCAGGAACAGGAGCTGCTGCATCTAGCGGCGCTTCTTGCCGCTCCTATTACATCTTACATTCGCTCTGTTCTCTGGTCGGCGCGAGCAGCTCGAGCGGCTGATCGGCGCGCGGAATCGGCGCGCTGAACGCGAGGAAGTCCCACGCCTCCTTGTAGGTGCCTGGAGCCTTGACCGTGAAGGTGTAGGCCTCCTGCTGCATCTGGTGGTCCCAGGAGCGGAAGTAGCCCTTGCGCGTCTTGAGCAGGTCGAACTGCGGCTGCTTCTCCAGGTGCGCGATCAGCTTGTCGTTGTCGGTCGACTTGATCTCGTTCATCGCCTGCGCCAGCACCTTGAGCGAGACGTACTCGATCCAGGCGTGGTTCTCCGGCGGCTTGCCGTATTTCTTCATGAACGCCGCGACGAAGGCCTTCGTTCCCGGAGTGTCGATGTGGTGGTGCCAGACGGTAGGCCAGATGCCGCTCAGGTTGCCGGGGCCCGCGGCCCAGGCGTCCGCGGTGTTGAGGTTGAAGCCCGCGACCTTGTACGGCAGGCCGAACTCGGCGTACTGCTTGACGAAGTTGGTGACCTGGTTGCCGCCGAGGTTGGTCGCGACCAGGGTCGGCTGCGCCTGCCTGATCTTGAGCAGGTAGGGGCTGAAGTCGGTCACGTCGGTCGCGCACAGCTCGTCGCCGACCGCGGTGGCGCCGTGCTCGGCCATGAAGTGCTTGGCCGCCTTGGCGAGGTCGTGGCCGAACAGATAATCCGAAGTCAGGTAGAACACCTTCCTGCCCTTCACCAGCCCGTCGCGCAGCAGGCCCTGGCCTTCCGCGTTCACCATCACGGTGACCGGGATGTCCATGTGGAAGGTGTAGCGGTTGCAGTTCGCGCCGCGCAGCACGTCGGAGCGCGCGCCGGTGCTGAGGAAGAACTTCTTGTTGCGCGCCGCCACCTGCATGATGGTCTTCGCGGAGGCCGAGTTGATCTCGCCCAGCAGCAGCGCGACGCGGTCCTGCTCGTACATGCGCTGCGCCTTGGTCGCCGCGGTCGTGGGATTGACCGAGTCCTCGGAGATCAGATCGATCTGCCGGCCCATGACGCCGCCCGCGGCGTTGATTTCCTCCTCGGCCATACGGATGCCAAGCGTCGCGTACTGTCCGAGCGCGCCCAGAAACCCGGTCAGCGGCGTCAGATGCCCGATCCTGATCTTGTCGGATTGGGCGCGGACGATCGCCGGGAATCCCAGCGCGAGGGCGCCGGCGGCGCCCGCCTTCAACACGTCTCTGCGGCGCGGGCTGGCCGCGGCGTCCTTCTTGTCGTGGTTCATTGGCTCCTCCTCCTATGGGGATATTGCGGTCTACGCCGGTGTTACTTTCTCATAATGCTAAAAGCAACTTCACGATATCACAATGCGTATTCAGGCATGGGGCATCGTCTGCGCGAGCGACGGCCGCTCCGACGCCCGCTTGAACCATGCCGCGAGCTGCGCGCGCGTCGCGCGCCAGCCGGAATCGGGAAAGCGGAAGTCGATCCAGCCGAGCGCGCAGGCGAGCGTGACGTGGCCGATGTCGAACGTCTCGCCCCAGCCGCGCGCTTCGCGCTCGGCGGCGTCCAGACCGTGATCGACCTTTGCCTGCTGTCCGGCGAGCCAGTCGGCCCAGTGCAGCGCCTCGGGGCGCTGGGCGAGCTCGTAGCGGCGCAGGATCCCCGCGTCCATGATCCCGTCGCCGAGCGCCTGGCGCCGCAGCGCGTCCCAGCGCGCCGCGCCCGGGGCGGGAAACAGCTCGTGGCCTCCGGCGAGCGCGTCCAGGTACTCGCAAATCACGCGCGAGTCGTACAGCACCGTGCCGTCGCCGGTGTTCAGGGCCGGGATCTTGATCAGCGGATTTTCGCGCGCAAGCTCGAGGTTCGGCTTGCTGGGCTGCACCGTGACCACGGCCAGCTCGATGCGCCCGGCGAGGCCGAGCTCGAGCGCGCAGGCGCGCACCTTGCGCGCGAAAGGCGAAGCGGGCGAGTACCAGAGCTTCATACCAGCGACCCCCCGCCATCGAGGTACACGATCGAGCCGGTGGCGAAGCCGATGGTCATGAACGCGAGCACCTGGCGCGCGATGTCCTCCCCGACGCCGACGCGCTTGACCGGCAGCGCGGCCGCGGTCTGCTCGAGCATCTTGCGCCGCGCGTCCTCCGGCATCGCGGCGCGGATCGGCGTATCGATCAGCCCGGGCGAGACCGCGTTCACGCGCACCGGCGCGAGCTCG
>JBAUTD010000029.1:0-2911 GCA_049582045.1 Burkholderiales bacterium | reverse complement strand
GGGCAAGGCCTACGGCGCGCAGGCGCTCGCCGCGGTGCAGGCGGCGCTGGCCGAGGATCTCGACCCGGCGCCCGATCTGTATCACTCGCGCGCAACCAAGCTGCACCTGGCGCGCGTGCTGACCGGCCGTGCGCTCGCGGTCCTGGTGCAATGACCGTGGAGGCACGATGAGCCAGGCTCCTGCGACCGAAATCGATACCAGCTTCATCCTCAACGGCACGCCGGTCACGCGCCGCGTGCCGGCCCGCCAGCACCTCACCGACTTTCTGCGCGAGGAGATGGGGCTCACCGGCTCGCACACCGCCTGCGAGCACGGGGTGTGCGGCGCCTGTACCCTGCGCGTAGACGGCGAAATCGTGCGCGGCTGCCTCATGCTGGCGGTGCAGGCGAACGGGCGCAAGATCGACACGATCGAAGGGCTGTCCGACTCGGGCGAGCTCGCGGCGCTGCAAAGCGCGTTCCACGAGCGCAACGCGCTGCAGTGCGGCTTTTGCACCCCCGGGGTGCTGATGGCCGCGCTCGACCTGGTGAAGAACCGGCCTGCAGCGACGCGCGAACAGATACGCGAGTATCTTTCGGGCAACTACTGCCGCTGCACCGGCTACCACGCGATCGTAGACGCGGTCGAAGCGGTGCTCGAAGCGCGCCGCGAAGGGGCCAGGCGATGAACGCGCCCGAGAAGCTTCCGACAGTCAAGACGGGTTACATCGGCACGAGCGAGCCGCGTCCGAACGCGAAGCGCCTGCTGCAGGGGCGCGGAGCCTACGTCGACGACCTGCGCTTCCCGCGTCTCGCGCACGTGGTCTATTTCCGCAGCCCCTACGCGCACGCGAAGCTGAAGAAGCTCGACCTGTCGAACGCGCGCGCGCAGCCCGGCGTGATCGCGACGGTCGACGGTCGCGCGCTGGCCGAGATCTGCACGCCCTGGGTCGGCGTGCTGGCGCACCTGAAGGGCATCAAGTCGCCGCCGCAGCACGCGATCGCGATCGAGCGCGCCTGCTGGCAGGGCGAGGCGATGGCCGCGATCGTGGCCGAAACGCGCGCGCAGGCGGAAGACGCGCTTGGCCACGTGGAGGCCGAGTGGCAAGAGCTGCCGGTGGTCACGGACATGGAGGCCGCGCTGCGCGGCGAGCACGTGATCCACCCCGAGCTGGGCGACAACATCTGCTTCAGGCGCGAGCTGAACGCGGGCGAAGTGGACTCGGCGTTCGCCAAGGCCGACCTGGTGGTCGAGGAAACCTACGACTTCGCCCGCCACACCGGCGTTTGCCTGGAAACGCGCTCGATTCTCGCCGACTACAACGCCGCGGAGCATTCGCTCACGGTCTACCAGGCGACGCAGGCGCCGCACATGATGCAGGACATCTTCTCGCGCCACCTCGGCATTCCCGAGGCCAGCGTACGCGTCATCTGCAAGGACGTCGGCGGCTCCTACGGCATCAAGGTGCACGTCTACCCCGACGAGATGGCGACCGCGGCGCTGTCGGTGATGCTTCGCCGGCCGGTGAAATTCGTCGCCGACCGGCTCGAATCCTTCCTGACCGACATTCACGCGCGCGAGCACCGCGCCAAGGTGCGCCTGGCGGTGAGCCGCGAGGGCGAAATCCTCGCGTTCGAGCTGGACGACCTGACCGGCATAGGCCCCTACTCGGTCTATCCGCGCACCAGCGGAATCGAGGGCAACCAGGTGGTCAACCTGGTCGGCGGTCCGTACAAGCACCAGCACTACCGTGCGCTGATGAACGTCGTGTTCACCAACAAGAACGTGACTTGCCAGTACCGCGCGGTGGGGCACCCGATCGCGGTCGCGCTGACCGAAGGCATCGTCGACCTGGCCGCGGCGAAGCTGGGCATGGACCCCGCCGAGTTCCGGCGCCGCAACCTGATCGCCGACGACGCGTATCCCTACAGCTTTCCTTCGGGCCTCAAGTTCGAGCGGCTCTCGCACCACAAGACGCTCGACCGGCTGCTCGAGCTGATGGACTACAAGGGCCTGCGCGCCGAGCAGCAGGCGCTGCGCAAGAAAGGCGTGTACCGCGGCATCGGCCTGGCGGCGATGATCGAGGTCACCAATCCGTCGCCCGCGTTCTACGGCGTCGGCGGCGCGCGCATCTCGGCGCAGGACGGCGCCACGATCCGGCTCGAGCCGACCGGCATGGTCACCGTGATGGCGAGCGTCACCGAACAGGGCCAAGGCACCGAGGGGATCTTCGCCCAGATCGCCGCCACCGCGGTCGGCGTCTCGATGGACAAGGTGCGCGTCATCACGGGCGACACCGGGACCACGCCCTACGGCGGCGGCACCTGGGCCTCGCGCGGCGCGGGCATCGGCGGCGAGGCGGTGCTGCAGGCGGGCAAGGCGCTGCGCTCGAACATCCTGGATGTCGCGGCGGCGATGCTGAACGTCGACAAGGGCGAGCTGGACGTCGCCGCCAACGCGATCGTGAGCAAGGCGACCGGCGAGGAAAGGCTGGCGCTCTCCGAGGTCGGCCGGGTGGGATACTTTCGTCCGGACACGCTGCCGCTGAAGTTCCAGTCCGAGCTCACGGTGACGCGGCACTACACGCCGCGCGAGTACGGCTTCACCTTCACCAACGGCATTCAGGCCTCGCTGGTCGAGGTCGACCCCGAGACCGGCTTCGTGAGGCTGCTCAAGCACTGGTGCGTCGAGGACTGCGGCACGGTGATCAATCCGATGCTGGTCGACGAGCAGATCCGCGGCGGCATCGTGCAGGGCATCGGCGCCGCGCTGTGGGAGCAATGCCTGTACGACGACAACGGGCAGCTCCTGAACGGCAACCTGGCCGACTACCTGGTGCCGATGGCGGGCGAGCTGCCCGACATCGTGGTGGCGCACGTCTCGACGCCCACCCGCACTTCCGAGCTCGGCGCCAAGGGCGTCGGCGAGGCC
>JBAUTD010000028.1:0-2026 GCA_049582045.1 Burkholderiales bacterium | reverse complement strand
TTGGGTCGGATGCTGACCTCCGGCACCGTACAAAGCAGTCATTCGAACTGAGATCATGACCGATGTCGGCAAGCAGCCGGACACCGGCCGGTCGATCTTTCCGATCTAAGCGGCAACAATGGCCGAGAAGCGGCCGTCTGCAGCGTATTGCTCGAGGGCCGCACAGGATCGAGACCTGACGCTCATGGAAATGGCATGTCGCCTTTGTGCGCCCACAGGCAAACGCATGTGCGGTCCAGTTCGTACGCAAGATCACTGCCAGCTACGCCACCTCTTGTGCGGCGGGAGGCTCTGCGCCCGTCTCATGTGGCCGCCGTTTTCGTCGATCGGCGCAACCCACCGCATGTCCTCTCCCCGATCGTGTTCGCAGCCGCAAAGTTAGCGCAGCCTCGGTCAACCCGGGGCACGCGGTCGACGTTGTGCCGTATGGGATGGGGACGAAAAGGACAATCGGACAAGCCATCGAGCCGCGCATCCTGCTTCTGCGCGGCCAGCGGGTGATGCTGGACGCCGACCTCGCCGCCCTCTATCAAGTCGAGGTGAAGGCGCTGAACCAGGCGGTCAGGCGCAACCCGGGACGCTTCCCGCCCGATTTCATGTTTTCGCTTACGCAACAGGAGGCTGCGCTTTTGCGGTCACAAATTGTGACCTCAAACGAGCGTTCGCCGGGCCGCGGAGGCCGGCGTACCCTGCCCTTCGCATTCACCGAGCAGGGCGTCGCCATGCTCTCGTCTGTCCTCAGAAGCGAGCGCGCGGTCCAGGCGAACGTGGAGATCATGCGCGCCTTCGTGCGCCTGCGCGGGCTGATCCGGGAAAACCGGGAGCTGGCGCGGCGCCTCGACGAGCTGGAAGCGAGATACGACCGCCAGTTCAAGGTGGTGTTCGATGCGATCCGGGAGCTGATGACGCCGCCTGCCGCGGCGCCGAAACGCCGCATCGGGTTCATTGTGGGCGAATAGCCGGCGCTACCAGTTGCGCCAGCCCTTGTGCGGCGGGAAGTAGAGGCCGCGCTTCGCGCCGCCGACCGCTTCGGCGTAGGCGTCGAGCTGCGCCGCGTAGCGTTTCTGCTGCTCATCGAGAAATGCATCGACGGCCGCGCCTTCGTGCTCGCTCAGCTTGTAGTCGGCAACCCACTTTGCTCCCTGCGCGTCCTCGATATAGCGGTCGATGCGGAAGCTGCGCTCGCGGCTGCGCAGGCGGTACTCGTTCCGCGCCACCGGATGCGGCCCGAGCAGCCAGCGGCCGCGTTCGTCGGTGATGGCGTTCTTGAGGGCGGTGGTGACGAGGTTGGCGGCGCGGTCGAGTTCGGCGGGGGCGACGCCGCGGCGCTGGAGGTCGCGGGTGATGGTGGGGCGGAGGGTGTCGACGCGCTCGGGGTTCCAGCCTTTTAGCTCGTCTTCGGCGATGCGCTGGAGCCAGGCGTGGGCGACGATGCCGGCGTGGCGGACGGCTTCCTTGGCCCACGAGAATTCTATTTCCACTTCTTCTCTCCCCTCCTCCGGCGCGGTCCACTTCACCGGCTCGGGCGGGTCGGGAAGCTTGAAGTCGGCCGGCAGGCGTTTCAGTTGGTCGGGCAGCGGCTCCCTTTGTTCTTGCTCCGCCGTCGTCGCGGCGGGAAGTGCGATCTGGTCTTCGAGCGCGTCCCAGGCGATGCCGAGGAGGCTGCGGCGCGAGGGTCTTTTCAGCACGCCGTCCTCGTCGACTTTCACGCAGCCGAGCAGGTGCAGGCGCGACTCGGCGCGGGTGGCGGCGACGTAGAACAGGCGTCCAGCCTCTATGTCTTCGGCGTCGCGGTCAAGCATTCGGACGTAGTGATAAAGCGGCTCCTTGTCGCCGCCGGTTTCGTCGATCGGCGCGAGGAGGAGCTGACCTCCGGGTAAGGCTCGCCAGGCGAAGAGGGGCTTTCTCGCGCTGCGCGGTGCGCGGTCCAGGCCGGGCACGATGACGGTGTCGAACTCGAGGCCCTTGGCCTTGTGGATGGTCATGATCTCGACCGCCTCGGGGCCGGCCTCGACGTCGGGCTCGG
>JBAUTD010000027.1:0-1526 GCA_049582045.1 Burkholderiales bacterium | reverse complement strand
CGCCACAGCCGGCCCAGGCTCGGCGGATCGACCTTGAGCAGTCGCCGCGCGCGCCAATCCTCTGCGCTGCGCGCGATCAGCGTCGGCTCGAAGCCCGCGGCCTCGAGCGCGGGCAGCACGCCGGCGATGAATCGCTCTGGGCCGCCGCGCGCGTCGTAGCGCGCGCGCACGATCGCGAGCTTGGTCTTGGTCGTCGCCATGCGGCGAAGATACCACCGTAGGCGCTAGCGCAGCGCATGCTCCGCGCTCAGGAACCAGGTCCGGCCGGCCTGCGGGTAGGCGCAAACGGCGGTCGCGCAGCCGAACGATCCGACGATGCCGTAGCTGTAGTAGCGCTTGTCGAAAAGGTTGTCGATCGACGCCGAAAGGCGCCAGCCGGCGACGCTGTGGCTGAGCTTCAAGTCCGCCAGCGCGTAGTCCGGCATGAGCCCCGGGTAGGCGTTTGCCTGGTCGTTGTCGTAGCGCTGCCGGCCGACATAGCGCGCCGAGGCGACCAGCTGCGTGCGCGGCGCCAGGCGCCATCCGGCCTGCAGTTCCGCCAGCGCGCGCGGCACCAGAGGCACGTCCTTGCCGCTCACGTCGACCCCGCCGTAGGTACCGGTCCGGAACTTCGCGCTCTGCAGCACCAGGCTGCCCGAGAGCTCCACGCGCGCAGAAACCCGCGCCTCGCCGAACAGCTCGAAACCGGCGCGGCGCGTGGGCGACAGATTCGTATTGGCGCCGAACGGGACCACGATCGGGCTGAAGTAGATCTCGTTGTCGAGGTCGATCTCGTAGGCGCTCGCGCGCAGCCGAAGCCGCGCGTCGCGGTATTCCAGCCCCGCGTCTCGCTCGCGCGCGGTTTGCGGCTCGAGCAGCTTGCCGCTGGCGGTGAACCCGTCTTCGTCCACGGTCGCGACGCGAAAGCTGGTGCCGAGCCGGCCGAAAGCGGTCCAGCGCTCGGAAAGCGCGATCTGCGCCCCGAGCTCTCCGGCGTGCGGGCTGCGGGTCTGCTGCTGGTCGCTGGCGAAGAAGCCCGCCTGCGCAAGATGCGTCGATACCCTTTGCGTGCGCCAGCCGGCGGTGAACTTCACGTCACGCGCAACCTGCGCGCTCGCCTGGGCGTAGAACGCGCTGTTGTCCTGCGACGCGGTGGTGCTCGAACTCGGGACGGAGATCGATGCCGGGTCGGCGGCGAAGGCGCGATCGAAATCCCAGCGGCTCAGATCCGCGCCCAGCACCAGGCTGGCCGGGACCGCGCCGGTGGAGGTCCAGCGCAGGCGCGGCGCGAAGCTTAGGCTGCGAAGCTTGGCTTCGTTGTAGGAAGCGAGGCTCACGTAGTTCGCGGTCGATAGCTGGTCGCGGTAGCCCAGATCGGCCGCCAGCTCCACGCTGCCCAGGCGCCGGCTGCCGAGCAGGGTTACGAAATTTCCGTCGCGGGTGGACCAGTCGTTCGGCGTGTCGGTGCCACGCGGGTCGGACGCGAGCTGGTTCTGGTCGCGCACGCCGGGCAGGCGCAGGCGCTGCGCGTCGGCGCCGAACTTGAG
>JBAUTD010000026.1:0-4845 GCA_049582045.1 Burkholderiales bacterium | reverse complement strand
GTTCGCGCGCGCGCTCGCCGCGGCGCGCCCCGACCGGCTGCTATGGGGCTCGGACTGGCCGCACCCCTACATCCGCTCCAAGGCCGTCTCGCCCGACGACGAAGGGATGTTCGCCCAGCTCATGCAGTGGATACCCGACGCCGCCGTGCAAAGGCTCATGCTGGCCGACAACCCGGCCAGGCTGTACGGCTTCTAGGACAGCTTGGCCGGCAGCCAGAGCGCGATCTGCGGGAAGGCGACGAGCAGCGCGATCATCACCATCAGCGTGATCACGAAAGGCGCCGAGCCGACGATCACGTCGTAGATCTGGCCGCGCGAGCGCACGCCCTGCACCACGAACAGGTTGAAGCCCACCGGCGGGGTGATCAGCGCGGTCTCGATCAGCAGCATCATCAGCACGCCGAACCAGATCGGGTTGAAGCCGAGCGCGGCCACCACCGGGGTGATGATCGGCACCGTCGCCACCAGCATCGAGAGCGACTCCATGAACATGCCCAGCACCAGGTAGAACAGCACGATCACGACGATGGTGCCGGTGGGCGAGAGCCCGAAGCCGGTGACGTAGCCCATCACCTTGCCCGACAGGCCGATCGAGGTGATGATGAAATTGACGAAGTAGGCCGCGATCAGGATCGCCATGATCATCGCGGTGGTCTTCATGGTGCCCTCGAAGGTGTCGCGCAGCATCGCCCACGACAGCCGCCGGCGCCAGGCCGCGAGAGCAAAGGCCGCTACCACGCCCAGGCCCGCCGACTCGGTCGGCGTCGCGATGCCGCCGTAGATCGAGCCGATCACCACGATGAAGATCAATAGCGGCGGGATCAGGTCGGGCAGCGAGCGCCAGCGCGCCTGCCAGCTCGCCTCGACCCGGTGCCCGCCCCAGCGCGGCCGGACCAGGCAGGCGATGATGACCGTGAGCATGAAAAGCACCGTCAGCACCGCGCCCGGCAGGATGCCCGCCAGGTACAGCTGCGGGATCGAGGTGTCGGTCAGCGCGCCGTAGACGATCATCGGGATCGAAGGCGGGATCAGGATGCCGAGCGTGCCGCCCGCGGCGATGGTGCCGAGGTACAGGCGCTCGTTGTAGCCGTACTTGTCGATCTGCTCCACCGCGACGGTGCCGATCGTCGCGGCAGTCGCCACGCTCGAGCCCGACACCGCCGCGAACAGGGTGCAGGTGCCGATGTTGGAGTGCATCAGCCCGCCCGGCAGCCAGGACAGCCAGTGCGTCATCGCTGCGTACATGCGCTCGGCGATCCCCGAGCGCAGCAGGATCTCGCCCAGCAGGATGAAAAGCGGAATCGCGAACAGGATGAAGTTGGTCGAGGTCGACCAGGTGATCTCGCCGATCGCCAGGCGCAGGGGCAGGAACGAGTAGGCGTAGTCGAGCACCACCCCGAGCACCAGCAGCCCGGCGGCGACCGGGATGCTGAGCGCGAGGATCGCGAGCAGGACGACGATTGCGGTCCAGACCATGCGTTCGCCTCAGGCCTGCGGCGCCTTGTAGCGCTCGTGCTCGTGCAGCGCCTCTTCCAGCTCCTGCTGCGCGGTGCGCGGGCCGAGCAGGCGCTGCACGTCCTCCCAGCGCCCGCCCGCGAGCAGCATCGCCGCGCGCACGAAAAGCAGCAGCAGCACCGCCGAAAAGAGCACGAACCCCGCCACCCACAGCGTCTGCGGGATCGCGAGCAGCGTGCCCAGCGGCGTGAGCGAATGAGCGTCGACGTTGATCGAGTTCGCCAGCACCTTGCCGCCCTGCCAGGTCGTGAAGGCGGCGAACACCATGAACGAGGCGAGCGCGATCATGTCGAGCAGCGCGCACAGGCGCACCGGCAGCACCGTGTAGAGCGAGTCGATGCGCACGTGCGCGCGATCGAGCAGCGCGAGCGCGAGCGCCCAGCTGGTTCCGATCGCGAGCACGTAGCCCGAGACCTCGCTCGAGGCGCCGATCGACACGCTGAACAGCTTCCTCGCGATCACGTCGACCGCGATCATGAGCGCGGCGGCGGAGACCATCGCGCCGCCGAACCAGCAGCCGGCCCGCGCGACGAGTCGCGCGAGCCCGAGCAGCCTGTTCACGGGATCAGAGCTTGTCGAGCGGGATCTTCAGGCCGACGACCTTGCCGACGGTCTCGTTCCACTTCTCGGCGCAGGCCTTGCCGCAGCGCTTGCCCCACTTGACCAGCACCACGTCCTGCACCAGCGCCTTCTTGCGCGCCTCGTCGGCGGCGGAGATCTTGACCAGCGTCATGTGGCCGGGCTTGCCCAGGGTGCAGCTGCCCTTGCCGGTGTTGCAGGCGACGCCCTCCTCGGTGGCCTGGGCGCCGATCGCCCACATGTCGTTCTCGAGCTGCGTGAATTCCTTGAGGAAGAACTGCTGCACCGGCGCCGGGAACTTGTTCCAGCTGTTCAGGTTCGAGCCCTCGTAGGCGATCGACCAGCCCACCGCGAGCGGGAAGAGATACTTGGACACCTCGGGCCAGCCGGCCGTGTTGCCCGACAGCGTCCCGGTCAGCGCGCAGTCGACCACGCCGCGCTGCAGCGCGGGCACCACTTCCGGGAACGGCATGGTCACCGTCTCGGCGCCCACCGCGCTCACGAAATCGGTCTGGGTCTTGTTGAACACCCGTACCTTCTTGCCCTTGAGATCGGACAGGCCCGTGATCTTGTCGCGGCACCAGAACACGATCGGCGGATTCGGATGCAGCAGCATCAGCCCGGTCTTGAACTTGTCCTTCATGTGCTCGGCCATCACCGGCTTCCACACCTCGCAGGCCTTGCGCGCGGTGTTGATGTCGTTGGTGATGCCGGCCAGGTCGCAGCCCTCGAACACCGGGTCCTCGCCCGCCATCTTGCTGATGTCCGAGGCGGCGAAATCGGTCACCCCGAGCTGCGTCATGTGCAGGATCTGGAAGTCGTTCACCCCCAGCACGTCCATGTTGTTGTAGTCGGCAGTGATCGCGCCGCCGGAGTCCTTCTCGATCTTCTCGGTCCAGAACGGCTTCTCGACGCGCTTGGTCTGCGCCAGGTTGCTGAAGTAGCCGATCACCTTGACGTGGGTCTTGGGCAGGTCGGCGCCGAGCGCCGGGCCGGCGAGCAGCGCGGCGGCGGCAGCGAGCGCCGGCGCCCAGGATGCGATTGATTTCATTTTCCCCCTCCGGTTTGAATTCGCGCAGCAGCTTAGAACGCCCGTACGAGAAGCGTCAACAGCGCCGGTTGACGCGTTCGCAAAGGCGGCGGATTATCGTCGCATGGCGATCGCCCAGGCAGCCCGAACCGGAAGTTTCGACCGCACCGACCCGCGCGCGGCGCGGCGCGCGATCCGCGCCGGCGCGTATGCCGCGCAGACCGCGGGGATCGCTCCGGGATACGTGCAGGGCAACGTGTGCATCCTGCCGCGCGACTACGCCGACGACTTCTTCGTGTACTGCCAGAGGAATCCCAAGCCCTGCCCGCTGCTGGCGGCCTCGGACCCGGGCGACCCGCAGCTGCCCGCGCTGGCCGGGGATCTCGACATCCGCACCGACGTGCCGAGCTACCGCGTGTTCCGCGACGGCGAGCACGTCGAGGACGTGCCCGACATCCGCGACCTGTGGCGCGGCGATCTGGTGGCGTTCGTGCTGGGCTGCTCGTTCTCGTTCGAGGAGGCGCTCACCGAGGCCGGCGTGCCGCTGCGCCACATCGCCCAGGGCAAGGGCGTGCCGATGTACCTCACCAGCATCGAGACCGCGCCCGCCGGGCCGTTCCGCGGCGGCATGGTGGTCTCGATGCGCCCGTTCACCCCGGCGAACGCGATCCGCGCGGTGCAGATCACCTCGCGCTTCCCGAGCGTGCACGGCGCGCCGGTGCACCTGGGCAAGCCGGAGCTGATCGGCATCGACGACCTCGCCAGGCCCTGGGTCGGCGATGCGACCGAGGTGAAGGACGACGAGCTGCCGGTGTTCTGGGCCTGCGGCGTCACGCCCCAGTCGGCGGTGCGCCAGGCGCGCCCGCCGCTGTGCATCACGCACACCCCCGGACACATGCTGGTCACCGACCTCAAGAACGCGAGCCTCGCGGTTCTCTAGGAGCGGCGCCATGGTGCATGCCAAGTGGAACATTGCCGGCGAGTACATGGAAAGCTGCAACTGCGACTACCTGTGCCCATGCATCTACACCAACCCGCAGGGTCCGGCGACGCACGATCACTGCTATTCGCTGCAGGTTTACCGCATCGAGCGCGGGCATTGCGGCGACGTGCAGCTCGACGACCTCGCGTTCGCGCTCGTCATCCGCTCGGGAAAGGTGATGGCCGACGGCGACTGGGTGCTCGGGGTGGTGATCGACGAACGTGCGAACGACGCGCAGCGCGACGCGCTCGGCGCGATTGCGAGCGGCCAGGCGGGCGGCATCCCGGCGCGCATTCGCGAAGTCCTGGTGCGCGACTTCCGCGGCGTCGAGCTGCGCCCGATCGAGTTCCGCATGGACGGCCTGAAGCGCTCGGCCGCGATCCCGGGGCTGCTCGAGTTCGCGATCGAGGGCGTCGCCTCGCGCGCCGGCAACGGCGAGCCGCTGTATATCGACAACACCGCCCATCCCGCGAGCCGCAGGCTCGCGCTCGCGCGCTCGAGCAGGACGCGGATCGACGGCTTCGGCCTCGAGCTCGACATGGCGGCGCAGGGCAACAACGGCCACTTCGCGCCCTTCAGCTGGAAGGGTTGACTGATTCTCAGCCTGAATGATGCGCAGCTCGCCTATGGCCTGCTGCCGCTGCTCGACGGCGCCGCGCTCGCGGTGCGCGACGGCGAGCGCATCGGCCTCATCGGCAGGAACGGCAGCGGCAAATCCTCGCTCCTGGCGGTGATCGCC
>JBAUTD010000025.1:0-2266 GCA_049582045.1 Burkholderiales bacterium | reverse complement strand
CAACTGCACCTGATCAGCCGCTACAGCGGCGTGGCGCCCGATCAGGCGCCGCTGCACAAGCTCGGCAGCGGCGACTGGGACCGCGCCAAGAAGAAGGCGGCGCAGCAGATCCGCGACACCGCCGCCGAGTTGCTCAACCTCTACGCCCGGCGCGCGGCGAGAATGGGGCACAAATTCGCGGTCAAACCGCATGATCTGGACGCGTTCGCCGAGGGCTTCGGCTTCGAGGAAACGACCGACCAGGCGGCGGCGATCCGCGCCGTCGTCGACGACATGTGCTCGGGCAAGCCGATGGACCGCCTGATCTGCGGCGACGTCGGCTTCGGCAAGACAGAAGTGGCGCTGCGCGCGGCGTTCGTCGCGGTCGCCGATCGAAAGCAGGTCGCGATCCTGTGCCCGACCACCCTGCTCGCCGAGCAGCACTACCAGACCTTCTCCGACCGCTTCGCCGACTGGCCGGTGCGGATCGCGGAACTGTCGCGGTTTCGCAGCTCCAAAGAATCTTCCGAAATCGTAAAAGCCACTGCCGAAGGCAATGTCGATATCGTCATCGGCACGCACAAGCTGCTCTCGAAGGACGTCAAGTTCGCGCGCCTGGGGCTGGCGATCATCGACGAGGAGCACCGCTTCGGGGTGCGCCAGAAGGAGGCGTTGAAGGCGCTGCGCGCCGAGGTCGACGTGCTCACGCTTACCGCGACCCCGATCCCGAGGACGCTTGCGATGTCGCTCGAGGGCATCCGCGACTTCTCGGTCATCGCCACCGCGCCGCAGAAGCGCCTCGCGATCAAGACTTTCGTCGCGCCCTGGTCCGAGGGCCGCATCCGCGAGGCCGTCCTGAGGGAGCTCAAGCGCGGCGGCCAGGTCTACTTCCTGCACAACGAAGTCGAGACCATCGAGCGCATGCACGACCGCCTCGCGCGCCTGCTGCCCGAGGCGAGGATCGCCGTGGCGCACGGCCAGATGCGCGAGCGCGAGCTCGAGCGCGTGATGCGCGACTTCACCGCCCAGCGCCACAACCTGCTGCTGTGCACCACCATTATCGAGACCGGGATCGACATCCCGACCGCGAACACGATCGTGATCAACCGCGCCGACCGCTTCGGCCTGGCGCAGCTGCACCAGCTGCGCGGCCGCGTCGGGCGCTCGCACCACCAGGCCTACGCCTACCTGCTCACGCCGGACGAGGAGGCGCTCGGGGCCCAGGCCAAGAAGCGGCTCGAGGCGATCCAGATGATGGAGGAGCTCGGCTCGGGCTTCTACCTCGCGATGCACGACCTGGAGATCCGCGGCGCGGGCGAGGTGCTGGGCGAATCGCAATCGGGCGAGATCCAGGAAATCGGCTTCTCGCTCTACGCGCAGATGCTCGAATCCGCGGTCAGGCGGCTCAAGGCGGGCAAGGGCGCCGAGCTCGAGGACGCGCTCGACGTCTCGGCCGAAGTCAACCTGCACCAGCCCGCGCTGCTGCCGGCGGACTACTGCAGCGACGTGCACGAGCGCCTGACGCTGTACAAGCGGCTGTCGAACTGCGACTCGGACGAGGCGCTCGATTCGATGCGCGAGGAGCTGGTCGATCGCTTCGGTGCGCTGCCCGAGCCCGCGCGCGCGCTGCTCGAATGCCACGCGCTGCGCCTGGCCGCGCGCCCGTTGGGCGTGGCGCGCATCGACGCTACCCACGAAGCGCTGCAGCTGCAGTTCGTCAAGCAGCCGCCGCTCGAGGCGCAGAAGATCATCGACTTCGTGCAGCGGCGCCGCGGCGCGCGCCTCGCGGGCCAGGACCGGTTGCGGCTGGAGGCGAAGATGCCCGGCTGGCGCGAGCGCGCCCAGGCGGTCAAGGACGTTCTGCGCGAGCTCGCGGCATGAACCTGGTGGTGCAGGGACCGGGGATGACCGCGGCGCAGGCCGCAGAGCTCGCGCGCCTGAGCGGCGAAAGCCAGGTCAGGCAAGTCGGGGAAACTGCGTTCAGGTTCGGCGGCGCGGGCGAGCGCGGCGCGGTCGGCGCGTGGTGCACGGCGCGCGGCCTGGATTTCGCCTGGGTTCCGCCGGACCTCAAGCTCGCCGGGCTGAAGCTGGTCGCGATCGACATGGACTCGACCCTGATCACGATCGAGTGCATCGACGAGCTGGGAGAGGCGGCCGGGCGCAGGGCCGAGATCGCCGCGATCACCGAGGCGGCGATGCGCGGCGAGCTCGATTTCACCGAGAGCCTGCGCCGGCGCGTGCGGCTGCTCACCGGTGTCGAGGAGGCGGCGCTCGAGCGCGTCTACGA
>JBAUTD010000024.1:0-3363 GCA_049582045.1 Burkholderiales bacterium | reverse complement strand
CGCGGGGCCTGCGTCATCGGACAGGTGTCCGCCGGCGCGGCGGGGCGCGTGGTCATGACCAGCTCGATCGGCGGACGGCGCGTGCTCGACATGCTGAGCGGAGAGCAGCTGCCGCGCATCTGCTGAGCGGGCGCCGGCCGGTCTTGCGCGGCTGTGCCGGCGTCTAGTTCTTGTGCTCGCGCGCCTCGCTCGAGATCGCCTTGCCGCCGTGCTGGATGTCCTGCCCGAGGCCGTCCATGGTGCTGCATCCGGCGAGCGTGCCGAAAGAGCCGGCGAAGGCGAGCGCCGCCAGCAGCGGAACGAAGATTCTCTTGATCATGATCAGTCTCCTGTTGTCCTGCGCCCACGCTACCCGGCACGGGCCGGCAGGTCGGTGCGGCGACGTACATAGATGCAAAGGGCCAGCGGCGGATCGAATGTGCGCTAGCGCACGGAGCGCGCCGGGGCGGACGCCTAGGATCTGCGACTGTCGAGCGGCCTGGGCATATCGATCGGAATCGCGTGAAGCCATCCGTATATTTCGCCGCAACCGTCGTGTTCGGCGCCGGCCTCGCGCTGGGCGCGACCGCGCTGCTCGCTCAGGAACCGGGGGGCTTCGGTCTCCGGCCGCCGAAGGCCTTGCTGGCCCAGGCAAGCGACACGGCTGATACCCACCAGGCCTCCGAGAGCCCGTCGCCGTCGGGATCCGGACGGCCCAAGAGCTACGCCGTCCCCGCGCTGGAAATCGTCGGCTTCGATGCGCTGCTCAATCTCTACGACCGGCACGCCTTCGCAGGGAGCGATTTCTCGAGCAACCTGACTTCGATCAGAAACAATCTGCACGGCAACTGGCAGGTGGACAACGACCCGTACAAGGTGAACCAGGTCGGGCACCCGTACCAGGGTTCGATGTACCACGGCTTCGCGCGCTCGGCGGGCCTGAGCTACTGGGAGGCGGCGGGATACACGTTCGCCGGCAGCATGCTGTGGGAGGTTGCGGGAGAGCGCACGGCGCCCTCGATGAACGACCAGATCGCGAGCGGAATCGCCGGCTCGTTCTTCGGCGAGGCGCTGTTCCGCATGGCGAGCCTGGTGCTCGAGCAGGGCGGAGGCATGTCGCCGTTCTGGCGCGAGTGGGCCGCCACCGCCATCTCGCCGTCGATGGGCTTCAACCGCCGCGTGATGGGCTACGACTCGATCTTCTCCAGCCGCGGCGCGCCCTATTACAGCCGCCTTTCGCTGGGCCTGAGCGGCCAGACGCAGAACAATCCGGGCGCCTCGACCAAGGCGAGGCCGAACGAGGCGCTGCTGGATTTCTCCCTCGAATACGGCATGCCGGGCAACCCCGGCTACGAGTACACGCGGCCGTTCGACTACTTCACTTTCCAGGTCACCGCCTCGAGCGCGAACCTGATCGAGAACGTGATGACCCGCGGGCTGCTCTACGGCAAGGCCTACAGCGCGGGCAGCAACTATCACGGCGTCTGGGGGCTCTACGGCAGCTACGACTACATCGCGCCGCAGACCTTCCGCGTCTCCAGCACCGCGCTGTCGCTCGGCACCACCGGGCAGGCATGGCTGACGCAGGACATCGCGCTGCAGGGCACGGGGCTCGTGGGCGCAGGCTACGCGGCGGCCAGCACCCTGCACGGCAGCGCCGAAGGCGACTATCACTACGGGGTCACGCCGCAGGCGCTTCTCGCGCTGCGCGTGATCTTCGGCGACAAGGCCGCGCTCGACGTCACCGCGCGCGAGTTCTTCGTGACCAACGCGGCCGGCACCACCGCGGGACACGACAACATCATCCGCACCGATCTCGCGTTCACCTGGCGCATCGTGCGCCAGCACGCGGTCTCGATCAGGTACCTGTGGAACCGGCGCGATGCGACGTACGCGAACCTGCCCGACACGACGCAGAGCCGCGCCACGGTCGGCATCTACTACACGATGCTGGGCAACGACCGGTTCGGCGCGGTCGGAACGGCCCCGACTTCCACCATACTGCCCAAGCTCGAGTAAACGCGCGCAAGGCGGTTCACGCGTGCTTGAGCACGCTGCGCACGGTCTGCGTCAGGATGTTCTTGCTGTAGGGCTTGGTGATGTAGCCGTCGGCGCCGGACTCGAGTCCGCGGCGCACGTCTTCCGGGTCGGTCCGCGCCGTCAGCATGACCACCGGGAGCAGGGCGAGCTTGCGGTGGCGGCGGATGCGCCCCAGGATGTCGAAGCCGTCTCCGTCCGGAAGGTTGACGTCGAGCAGCAGCAGATCGGGCAGGGGGCCGCGCACCGCCTCGATCAGCTCCTTGAAGCTGAACGCCACCCGCACCGCGTAGCCCGCGGTGCTTGCGCGCAGCCTGGCGAGCGCCGCCTGGTCCGGGTCGTCCTCCACCACCAGCACCCTGATCGCGTTCGCCTTCCTGGCGAGCGCGGGGCGGTTCTTCAGGCGGTCCTGGAACAGGTACGCGCCCGCGCGATCGAGCGCCTCCTGGGCCGCGCGCACTTCCCTCACGGTGCGGCCCGTGTCGTCGGGCTTGGGCCCGCTGCCGCTCGGGCGCGTCGGCTGCGAGGGGTAACTGAAGTCGAGGTCGTCGTCCCCGTCGGCGGGCGCCGCTCCGAGCAGGCCGAGTTCCTGGAGCTCCCCGATCCAGTCGCCCAGCAGGTCGTCCGGGATATGGCGCAGGAACCCCCGGATCACGTCCGGGTGAGCGCTCTTGCCTACGATCTGAAGAATCCGGCGATAGTCCGAGGGCAGCGTCTTCTCGGTCGACTGCAGCGCCCTGTCTCCGGCCGCCGTGCGGCAATAAATTCGATTTTGCGACCACGATCCCATAGTGCGTTCCCGCGTCTGCGCCGTCCCCATGCGGCGTGCTTCATATCTACTACGATTGGCGTGCGGATGGGAAGTGCATATCCCCTGTGCGGCCCAAGTCCGACCCGAGGCGGCGTCAGCGGCCTCTTGCGCGCCATACCCATGGCGCGATGGGCCGCCGATCCCTCCACAGCCCGCGCCGGGCCAGGCGCGCATCGCCCTCGAGCGCATAGAGCGCGGAAGTCGGAGAAGCGGTATGCGGATTCACCCAGGCCATGCCCCGGCGCACCTGCTCGCCGTTCGCGTTGATCCCGGCGCACATGACCCACCCGAGCGTGCGGCCGTCGGCGTCGAGCCCGCGCTCCTCCACCTGCGCGGTCTTGCCGGCGCACAGCGCGGCGAGCGACTGACGCGACCGCGTTCCGAAGCGTTGCGCCGTCTCGGGCGCATCGATGTCGGCGAGCCGGATCGCGTGCGGCTGCCTGTCGGCGTCGACGAGCGAAAGGGTGTCGCCGTCGTCAGCTTTGACCACCCGGCCCGCGAGCTCCCCCGCGCCGGCGGAGGGCACGCGCGCGAAC
>JBAUTD010000023.1:0-2032 GCA_049582045.1 Burkholderiales bacterium | reverse complement strand
CGGTCCTTGCCGCCCTTCGCGTCGCGCACCAGGATCTGGCGATACGCGAACTCGACGTCCTTCACGCGCAACGTCAGGCACTCGATCTGGCGCCGCCCCGCGCCGTACAGCAGCGCGCCCATCAGCCGCACCACGCCGTGCATCTCGCCGAGCAGCCGCGCGACTTCGGCCTCGGTCAGCACCACCGGCAGCCGCACCGGGCGCTTCGCGCGCACCAGCTCGTCCAGCCAGGGCAGCTCCTGCGCGAGCACTTTCTGGTAAAGGAACAGCAGCGCCGAGAGCGCCTGATGCTGCGTCGCCGCCGCGACGTCGCGCTCGGTCGCCAGCCAGGACAGGAACGCCGTGACTTCCGCCGCGCCCATTTGCGCGGGATGGCGCATGCCGTGATAGCGGATGAACCAGCGGATCCAGTACCAATAAGACTTCTCCGTGCGGCGGCTGTAATGCCGCGACCGCATCGCGGCCCGGAACAGCTCGATCAGGCGCGGCTTTGTCCCCTTGTCCGACAGGTTCGAAGATTCGATGGTTGAATCAGCCACTTGTCCCCTCCCAAGTCGGCTATCACGGGACTCCCCACGCCCCTCAACTGCTAACGCGTTGATTCAAATGTGCGTTGACACCTCCCCCAAATCCCTACGGCCATGTTATTCAGCAAGCAATCTGACTATTTAACGTTAGAACGCATTGGATGGGCTTGCGCGCGAAACGCTGAATGAGGAGGAATTAAGATGATCCTATGCCCAATCGCTCTAGCAGCCGGTTGCAAGAAGTGTCCAGCAGTCACGATCTGCCCACTGAAAAGCGTCATTGGTGATTTCCAGAAACCGGGAGAGATGCAAACGAAGCAGGACGCCGAGAAGTCTCGCGGTGGCGGAAAGCGGGATAAGTAACCGCGGACGACAAGGGTGCAAAGCGTATCCGTGTTCTGCGTTCTAACTTCACGTCGAACGGACGGGCCGGACGCGCCATGCCACACGTCCGCCCTGTAGCGGCCCGCCGTTCACGACGACGTTAGATGTCGCCGAACACCAGCACGCTTCGACACTGGATAGCGATAGTCCTCGTTGCCGCGTGGGCGCCGCAAGGCTTATTGCTGTGGCCGACGCCAAGCGCGGTTACGCCCGAATATGTGCGGCAAGAATTTAGGACGGGGCTCGAACTGTCGAAAAAGTATCCGGACACCGAAGAGACTCGTGCTGCTCGAAGAGCGTTTCAAAAGCTAATTGACGATCCGAGTCCTGTGATTCGACATCTCTGGCTTTCTTGGGCGGAGAGCTTGTGTCTAATTGGTCTTGGGTTAATTGCAGCGCTAATGGCGTGGCGCGGTACGAAAGGTTGGCGGTGGCTCTTTCTTGCGACAGCGCTTGGTTACTTCTGGCTCTACTCATGGCCCAGTTCGCTCAAACCGATGTGGGAGTATGCATCGTCTATCAGCGAAGCGTTGGACATGCTAGGCGTGTTTTTCAGATCTCCCGGCGTGGCGTATACCAACTTTGTGACCCCCGTGCTCCTGGTGTTTGCTCTGTTTGCAACCATTCTTGATGTTGCGCGCTCGCGGCAACTGCGTGCGACATCTAACCCCACAGTCGAGAGGGACGCGCGCAAAAGCGGCGCGCGCCCCTCACTGTGAACGTTAGGTGCCCTGCCAATGAACCGGACTGCTGCCATTGCTACCGGAGTTCTCGCGTTAGCCCCTGCAGCTGTTTGCGTCGCTCTTCCGTTTGTGAGCGACGCATGGTTTTGGATACTTGGGACGGGCGTCGTCGGCGGCGGTTGGATCATCACCATTGGTTTTCTTATCTTCGCGCTCACTAGTACAGCGGTGCCCAGGGGTAAACGCTGGCTTTGGGCGGCCTTGCTGTTTTTCGGGAATTTCATAGTCCTACCCTTCTTCTGGTTTTGGTATATCTGGAGAGCGAATGCGGGTTCCCGGGACATTGGCACCTAACCCCACGCCCCACGCGGCCGCGCGCGGGACAGCGGGCGAACTTGACGCACCGGCTGCGCGCGCCGGTGGGCGTGAACGTTAGGC
>JBAUTD010000022.1:0-3799 GCA_049582045.1 Burkholderiales bacterium | reverse complement strand
GCTCGACGCCGAGCCGCGCGCGCTGCACCAGCGCAGCCCGCTCATTTTCGGCTCGCGCAACGAGGTCGAGCGGCTCGAGCAGTATCACCGCGACAGCAACCAGCGCGATTACGACGCGCCCCTGTTCGGCACGCGCGGGCTGTTCCGCGCCCCGGCCGAGCTCTGAAAGGACGCCGCATGTCGGCCAAGCACCCAGTCATCGCGATCACCGGCTCTTCCGGCGCCGGCACCACCTCGGTATCGAAGACTTTCGAGCAGATCTTCTACCGCGAGAGCGTCAAGGCGGCGTTCGTCGAAGGCGATGCCTTCCACCGCTACGACCGCGAGGAAATGAAGCGCAGGATGGCCGAGGAAGTCGAGCGCGGCAATCATCACTTCAGTCACTTCGGCCCGGAGGCGAACCTGTTCGCGGAGCTCGAGCAGCTGTTTCGCGACTACGCGGCGACCGGCGGCGGGCGAACCCGCAAGTACCTGCACAACGATGCCGAAGCCGCGCCCTACAAGCAGAAGCCCGGCACTTTCACGCCCTGGGAGGACCTTGCGGCGGGCACCGACATGCTGTTCTACGAAGGCCTGCACGGCGGCGCGGCGCACGGCGAGGTCGACGTCGCCTCGCACGTCGACCTGCTGATCGGCGTGGTGCCGGTGATCAACCTGGAGTGGATCCAGAAGCTGCACCGCGACCGCGCCACGCGCGGCTACTCGACCGAGGCGGTGACCGACACGATCCTGCGGCGCATGAATGACTACGTGAACTACATCACGCCGCAGTTCGCGCGCACCCACATCAATTTCCAGCGCGTGCCGGTGGTCGACACGTCGAACCCGTTCATCGCGCGCCATATTCCGAGCGCGGACGAGAGCCTGCTGGTGATCCGCTTCGCCAATCCTCGCGGGATCGATTTTCCCTACCTGCTGTCGATGCTGCACGACTCGTTCATGTCGCGCCCGAACACCATCGTCTGCCCGGGCGGCAAGATCGATCTCGCGATGCAGCTCATCTTCACGCCGATGATCTGGCGGCTGATGGACCGGCGCAGGCAGGCGCTCGAGCGCTAGGACACCGGATTTCAATCATCTAGGAGGGGGAGATGGCATTCATTTCGCTGCGCCAGCTGCTGGACCACGCCGCGGAGCACGGCTACGGCGTGCCGGCGTTCAACATCAACAACCTGGAGCAGATCCAGGCCATCATGCAGGCGGCCGACGAGAGCTCGAGCCCGGTGATCCTGCAGGCCTCGGCGGGCGCGCGCAAGTACGCCGGCGAAGCCTTCCTGCGCAGAATGGTCGAGGCCGCGGTCGAGTCCTATCCGCACATTCCGGTGGTGCTGCACCAGGATCACGGCGCGAGCCCTGCGGTATGCCAGGCCGCGATCCGCTCGGGCTTCACCAGCGTGATGATGGACGGCTCGCTGCTCGAGGACATGAAGACGCCGGCGGACTACGAGTACAACGTGGAAGTGACGCGGCGCGCGGTCGAGATGGCGCACGCGGTCGGTGTTTCGGTCGAAGGCGAGCTCGGCTGCCTGGGGTCGCTCGAGACCGGCACCGCGGGCAAGGAGGACGGCGTCGGCGCCGAGGGCCACCTCGCGCGCGAGCAGCTGCTCACCGACCCGGAGCAGGCGGCCGATTTCGTGCGCCGCACCGGCGTCGACGCGCTCGCGGTCGCGATCGGCACTTCGCATGGCGCCTACAAGTTCACCAAGCAGCCGACCGGCGACGTGCTGGCGATCGAGCGCATCCGCGAAATTCACGCCCGCATTCCGGACACGCACCTGGTGATGCACGGCTCCTCCAGCGTGCCGCAGGAATGGCTCGAAGTGATCCGCGCCCACGGCGGCAAGATCGCGCAGACCTACGGCGTTCCGGTCGAGGCGATCCTGCAGGGCATCAAGCACGGCGTGCGCAAGATCAACATCGACACCGATATCCGGCTGGCGATGACCGGCGCGATGCGCCGCGCGATGGCCGAGGATCCGGCCGAGTTCGACCCGCGCAAGTTCCTTAAGGCGGCGACGGCGGCCGCGCGGGCCCTGTGCAAGGAGCGTTTCGAGGCGTTCGGCTGCGCGGGGCAGGCGGCGCGGATCCGCCCCGAGCCGCTCGAACGCATGGCGCAGCGTTATTTTTCGGCTCCGGCGCTGACGCGCGCGGCCTGAGTCATTAAAATACCGCCATGAACACCCCGACCACGGCGGCCGTGGCCGCCCTCCCCGTTTCGTCCCAGGAATCCCTGCAACGCGACATGGCCAACGCGCTGCGCGCGCTCGCCATGGACGCGGTGCAGGCCGCCAACTCCGGCCACCCGGGCATGCCGATGGGCATGGCCGAGATCGCGCTCGCCCTGTGGAGCCGGCACCTGCGCCACAACCCGGCCGACCCGCACTGGGCCAACCGCGACCGCTTCATGCTCTCGAACGGGCACGGCTCGATGCTGCTGTACGGGCTGCTGCACCTCACCGGCTACGAGCTGCCGATCGAAGAGCTCAAGCGCTTCCGCCAGCTCGGCTCCAAGACGCCGGGGCACCCGGAATACGGCTGCGCGCCGGGCGTCGAGACAACCACCGGGCCGCTGGGCCAGGGCGTCGCCAACGGCATCGGGATGGCGATCGCCGAGAGAGTGCTCGCCGATCGCTTCAATCGACCGGGCTTCGACGTCGTCGACCATCACACCTACGTGTTCATGGGCGACGGCTGCATGATGGAAGGCGTCTCGCACGAAGCCTGCGCGCTCGCCGGCACGCTCGGCCTGGGCAAGCTGATCGTTTTCTACGACGACAACGGCATTTCGATCGACTCGGAGAAGGGGCACATCGACCAGTGGTACACCGACGACGTGCCCAAGCGCTTCGCCGCCTACGGCTGGCAGGTGATCCCGCACGTGGACGGGCACGACGTCGCCGCGCTCGACAAGGCGATCCGCAAGGCGAAGCGGGAGACATCGCGCCCGACGCTGATCTGCTGAAAGACCGTGATCGCGAAAGGCGCGCCGCACAAGGCGAACACCGGCGCGGCGCACGGCTCGCCGCTCGGCGCGGACGAGGTCGCGGCGACGCGGGTCGCGATCGGCTGGCCTTATCCGCCGTTCGAGATTCCAAAGCACGTGTACGACGCCTGGAACGCGCGCGCCGCCGGCAAACGCATCGAGCGGCGCTGGGCGAAGATGTTCGCGGGTTACGAGGCCGCACACCCCGAGCTGGCGAGCGAATTTCGCCGCCGTATGGCGGGCGAGCTGCCGCCGGACTTCGACGCGCTCGCAGACAGGCTGGTGCGCGAGTGCGACGCGAAGGCCGAGACGATCGCCACGCGCAAGGCCTCGCAGAACCTGCTCGAGGCGCTTCAGCCGGCGCTGCCCGAACTGGTGGGCGGGTCGGCGGACCTCGCGCCCTCCAACCTCACGATGGTCAAAGGCTCGACGGCGATCGGACGCACGGGCGGCGGGAACTACCTGTTCTACGGCGTGCGCGAGTTCGGCATGTGCGCCATCATGAACGGCCTGTCGCTGCACGGCGGCGTGGTGCCCTACGGCGGCACCTTCCTCATCTTCTCCGATTACGCCCGCAACGCGCTGCGCATGGCCGCCCTGATCGGCACGCGCGTCATCTACGTGCTCACGCACGACTCGATAGGCCTGGGCGAGGACGGGCCGACTCACCAGCCGATCGAGCAGGCCGCGAGCCTGCGCCTGATCCCCAACATGGAAGTCTGGCGTCCCTGCGACACGGTGGAGACCGCGGTGGCCTGGGGCGCTGCGCTCGCGCGCAGGAACGGGCCGACGGCGCTGCTGCTCTCGCGCCAGAAC
>JBAUTD010000021.1:0-8088 GCA_049582045.1 Burkholderiales bacterium | reverse complement strand
GCGCCGGCGCTGCGGCGGGCTGCGCGGATTCCGGCTTCGGCGCCGCAGGCGCCGGCTTGGCTTGCCTGACCGGAGCGCCGCCCTCCGATTCGATCACCAGCACGGGCGAGCCTTCGGACACCTTGTCGCCGACCTTGACCTTGACTTCCTTCACCACGCCGGCGGCCGGCGAAGGGATCTCCATCGTCGCCTTGTCCGACTCGAGCGTGATCAGCGACTGCTCCTTGGCCACCGCGTCGCCCGGCTTGACCAGCACCTCGATCACCTCGACTTCCTTGAAGTCGCCGATGTCGGGCACGGTCACCGTTTGCGGCGCAGACACTGCAGGCTTTTCTGGCGCCCCTTCCTTTTCCTTTTCTTTCTTCTCTGGCACCGGCTTGTCCGCGGGAGATGTCTTTTCCTCGACCATCAGGATCGCTGCCCCCTGCGAGATCTTGTCGCCGACCTTGACCTTGATCTCCTTCACCACGCCCGCGGCGGGCGACGGGATCTCCATCGTCGCCTTGTCCGACTCGAGGGTAATCAGCGACTGCTCCTTCGCGATCGCGTCGCCCGGCTTGACGAGCACCTCGATGACCTCGACTTCCTTGAAGTCGCCGATGTCCGGAACCAGCACCTCTCTCATACGGTGGTCGGATCCGGCTTATCCGGATCCAGCTTGTACTTCTTGATCGCCTCCGAGACGGTCTTCGCCTTGCCGTCGCCGCTCTCGGCCAGCGCCTTGAGCGCCGCGACCGCGACGAAGTGGCGGTTCACCTCGAAGAAGTAGCGCAGCTTCGCCCTGGAGTCCGAGCGCCCGAAACCGTCGGTACCGAGCACCCGGTAGGGGCGCCCGGCCGGAATGAAGGGGCGGATCTGATCGGCGAAGGTCTTGATGTAGTCGCTTGCGGCCACGACCGGGCCGGCGCGCTTGTCCAGGCATTGCGTGACGTACGGCAGGCGCGGCTTGTCCTCGGGGTGAAGCAGGTTCCAGCGCTCCGCCGCGAGGCCGTCGCGGCGCAGCTCGGTGAAGCTGGTGGCGCTCCAGACGTCCGCCGCCACGCCCCAGTCCTGCTCGAGCAGCTCGGCCGCCGCCAGCACTTCGCGCAGGATGGTCCCGGAGCCCATCAACTGCACCCTGGCCTTGGCTTTCGATTTCGATTCGCGCAGCAGGTACATGCCCTTCAGGATGCCTTGCTCGGCGCCTTCGGGCAGCGCGGGGTGCTCGTAGTTCTCGTTCATCACGGTGATGTAGTAGAAGACGTCCTCCTGCACCTCGAGCATGCGGCGCAGGCCGTCGTGCACGATCACCGCGAGCTCGTAGCCGTAGGTGGGGTCGTAGCACACGCAGTTCGGAATGACCGAGAACAGAACGTGCGAGTGGCCGTCCTCGTGCTGCAGCCCTTCGCCGTTCAGGGTCGTGCGCCCCGCAGTGCCGCCAAGCAGGAAGCCGCGCGCGCGCTGGTCGCCTGCCGCCCAGGCCAGATCCCCGAAGCGCTGGAAGCCGAACATCGAGTAGTAGATGTAGAACGGCACCATCGCCAGATTCGAGTGGCTGTACGAGGTGGCGGCCGAGATCCAGGAGGAGAACGCGCCCGCCTCGTTGATCCCTTCCTCCAGGATCTGGCCCGATCTGTCCTCGCGGTAGTACATCAGCTGGTCGCGATCGACCGGCTCGTACTTCTGGCCCTCGGCCGCGTAGATGCCGAGCTGGCGGAACATGCCTTCCATGCCGAAGGTGCGCGCCTCGTCGGGGACGATCGGGACGATGTGCTTGCCCAGCGCCTTGTCGCGCAACAGCGCGGTCAGTACGCGCACGAACGCCATGGTGGTCGAGATCTCGCGCCCCTCCGAGCCCTTGAGCACCGGTTCGAGCGCCGCGAGCGGCGGCACGGGGGGCGGCGCATCCGCCTTGGTGCGCCGCTGCGGCAGATAGCCGCCCAGCGCCTGGCGCCGCTCGTGCAGGTACTTCATCTCCGGCGAATCGGGCGCCGGAATGTAGAAAGGCAGCTTGTCCAGCTGATCGTCGGGAATCGGGATGTTCATGCGGTCGCGCATGCCGCGGATCGTCTCGACGTCGACCTTCTTCAGCTGGTGGGTGGGGTTCTTCGCCTGGCCCTGCTTGCCGAGCCCGAAACCCTTGATCGTCTTGGCGAGGATCACCGTCGGCTGATCCTTGTGCTTCGCCGCCGCCGCGTAGGCCGCGTAGATCTTGTGCGGATCGTGTCCGCCACGGTTGAGGCGCCAGATGTCCTCGTCGGTCATGCGCGAGACCATCTCGAGCAGCTGCGGATACTTGCCGAAGAAATTCTTGCGCACGAACGCGCCGTCGTTCGCCTTGTAGTTCTGGTACTCGCCGTCGAGCGTTTCCTGCATCAGGCGCAGCAGCAGCCCGTCCTTGTCGCGCGCGAGCAGCGGATCCCAGTACGAGCCCCAGATCAGCTTGATCACGTTCCAGCCGGCGCCGCGGAAGTCCGCCTCGAGCTCCTGGATGATCTTGCCGTTGCCACGCACCGGCCCGTCGAGCCGCTGCAGGTTGCAGTTGACGATGAAGATCAGGTTGTCGAGCTTCTCGCGCACCGCCATTCCGATCGCACCCAGCGACTCGGGCTCGTCCATTTCGCCGTCGCCGCAGAAGCACCACACCTTGCGGTTCTCGGTGTTCGCCAAGCCCCGCGCGTGCAGGTATTTCAGGAACCGCGCCATGTAGATCGCCTGGATCGGCCCCAGACCCATCGACACGGTGGGGAACTGCCAGAATTCCGGCATCAGCCACGGGTGCGGGTAGGACGAAATGCCCTTGCCGTCGACCTCGCGGCGGAAGTTGAGCATCTGCTCTTCGCTCAGACGTCCTTCGAGCTGCGCGCGCGCGTAAATGCCCGGCGAGGAATGGCCCTGGAAGTAGATCAGGTCGCCACCGTGATTCTCCGAAGGGGCATGCCAGAAATGGTTGAATCCTTGCCCGAACAACGTGCCGACCGAGGCGAAGCTGGCGATGTGGCCGCCCAGCTCGTCGTCGTTCTTGTTCGCGCGCGCGACCATCACCATCGCGTTCCAGCGGCAGTAGGAGCGGATTCGATCCTCGAGTGCGTGATCGCCCGGCGAGCGCTCCTCGAGGTGCGGCGGGATGGTGTTGATGTACGCCGTGGTGGCGGAAAACGGGATGTAGGCGCCCGAGCGGCGCGCCTTCTCGACCAGCGTCTCGAGCAGGTAGTGCGCGCGCTCCGGGCCCTCGCGCTCGAGCACCGCCTCGAGGGCGTCGAGCCACTCCTTGGTTTCCAGCTCGTCGGGATCGTTTGCGGCAGGCGACTGCGGAACGGCGGACATGTTCCTCTCCAAGCTCGTGGCTTTGTGCCTCAGGCGCGCCTCGTGAGCGCGTGAGCGCGGTCGAACGCGGCCAAGCTTAATACGCCCGCGCCGGCCGCTCAAACCATCGTTGCGTATTGTAAAACTTCATATTGCGATGTGCAATGTCCGGGGTCCGCCCCGATGTTAGACTGCCGGCCCTTTCCCGCCCGGTGTCGGCATGAGCGCGAAAATCATCGATGGAAAATCGCTTGCGATCGCGGTGCGCGAATCAGTCGCGCAAACGATCCAGACGCTGGCCGCGCGCGGCATCCGGCCCGGCCTCGCAGTGGTGCTCGCCGGCGATAATGCCGCCTCCCGGCTCTATGTTCGCAACAAGGTCCGCGCCTGCGAGCAGACCGGCGTGCGCTGGGAGCTGCACGAGTACGCGCACGACGTCCCGCAGGCCACGCTGATCGAGCGCATCGAAGGGCTGAATCGCGACTCGGGCGTGCACGGCATTCTGGTGCAGCTGCCGCTGCCGCGGCAGCTCGACGTTTCGCGCGTTCTCGATGCCGTATCGCCGGCCAAGGACGTGGACGGGTTCCACCTCGAGAGCCTCGGCGCGCTCGCGGCCGGCCGGCCCGGGTTCGTTCCCTGCACCCCGGCCGGCATCATGCGCATGCTCGAGCACGAAGGCGTGCCCCTCGCGGGCCGGCACGCGGTGGTGGTGGGTCGCTCGAACGTGGTCGGCAAGCCGCTGGCGCTGCTGCTATTGCAAAAGGACGCCACCGTCACCATCTGCCACTCGAAGACGCCCGCCTTGGCGGAAACGACGCGGCGCGCGGACGTGCTGGTCGCCGCCGCGGGGCGCCCCGGCCTGATCACCGCGGACATGGTGAAGCCCGGCGCGTGCGTGATCGACGTCGGCACCAACCGCCTGCCGGACGGCAAGCTTGCCGGCGACGTCGACTTCGCCGCGGTCAGGGAAGTCGCGGGGCTGATCTCTCCGGTGCCGGGCGGAGTAGGGCCGATGACGGTAGCGATGCTGATTTCAAACACGGTGCGTAGCGCACTTCAGATAAACGCAAGATGAATCCACTGCTCGATTTCGAGGGGTTGCCGCGGTTCGCGGAACTCAGGCCGGAGCACGTTGCGCCGGCGATGGACCAGCTGCTGGGCGAAGGCCGCGCCGCGGTCGCGCGCGTCACCGGCGCCGACGTGCCGTGCACCTGGGACGCCTTCGTGACGCCGCTCGAGGACGCCAACGAGCGCATCACCCGCGCCTGGGGACAGGTCGCGCACCTGCACGGCGTGCTCGACAGTCCCGCGCTGCGCGACGCCTACAACGCCAACCTGCCCAAGCTCACCCAGTACTGGACCGAGCTCGGGCACGACGAGCGGCTGTTCCGCCGCTACCGGACACTGCGCGATTCGGCCGCGTTCGCAGACCTTCCCCCGGCGCGCAAGCGCCAGGTGCAGAACGCCCTGCGCGACTTCCGCCTCGGCGGCGCGGAGCTCGCGCCGGACAAGAAGGCCCGCTTCGGCGCGATCCAGGACGAGCTCGCCCGGCTCGGCGCGAAGTTCGCCGAGAACGTGCTCGATGCGACCAATGCGTACTCGATCGTGATCGATGAGCCGGCGCGCGTCGCGGGGCTGCACGACGACCTGCTCGCGGCCGCGCGCGAAGCCGCGCAAAAGGACGGCCGCGACGGATGGAAGTTCACCCTGCACGCGCCTTCGTATCTGCCAGTGATGCAATACGCCGAGGACCGCGCGCTGCGCGAGACCATGTACCGCGAGAGCGTCACGCGCGCCTCCGAGTTCGGCCGGCCGGAGTGGGACAACACGCCGATCATCGCGCGAATCCTCGAGCTGCGGCGCGAGGAAGCGCATCTGCTCGGCTATCCCAACTTCGCCGAAGTGTCGCTGGTGCCGAAGATGGCGGATACGCCCGAGCAGGTACTCGGGTTCCTCGAAGACCTGGCTCTTCGCGCGCGGCCGTTCGCGGAGCGCGACGCGCAGCAGTTGCGCGAATTCGCGCGCAACGAGCTCGGCATCGGGCAGCTCGAGGCCTGGGACCTCGCCTTCGCCTCCGAGAAACTGCGCGCCCGGCGCTACGCCTTCTCGGACAACGAGGTGAAGCAGTACTTCCCGGAGGACGCCGTGATCGCCGGGCTGTTCCGCCTGGTGGAGACTCTGTACGGCGTGCACATCGCGCCCGGCGAGGCGCCGGTATGGCATCCGGAAGTGCGGTTCTTCGACATCCGCGACGCGAGCGGCGCCCTGGTGGGTCAGTTCTACACCGACCTCTATGCGCGCGAAACCAAGCGCGGCGGCGCCTGGATGGACGACGCCATCGGGCGGCGCCGCACCGCGAAGGGGGTGCAGACGCCGGTCGCCTACCTCAACTGCAACTTCTCGCGCCCGGTCGGAAGCCGTCCCGCGCTGTTCACCCACGACGAGGTGATCACCCTGTTCCACGAGTTCGGGCACTGCCTGCATCACCTGCTCACGCGCGGCGAGGACCTCGGCGTCTCTGGCATCAACGGCGTCGAATGGGACGCGGTCGAGCTGCCGAGCCAGTTCATGGAGAACTTCTGCTGGGAGTGGGACGTGCTGTCGCGCATGACGCGCCATGTCGAGACCGGCGCCGCCTTGCCGCGCGCGCTGTTCGACAAGATGCTGGCGGCCAAGAACTTCCATTCCGGGCTGGCCACCCTGAGGCAGATCGAGTTTGCGCTGTTCGACATGCACCTGCACTTCGACTTCGAGCCGGACCGAGAGCGCACGGCGCTCCAGCTGCTCGAGGAAATCCGGGCCAAGGTCGCGGTGCTCAGGCCGCCCGCCTACAACCGCTTTCCCAACAATTTCTCGCACATTTTCGGCGGCGGTTACGCGGCGGGCTATTACAGCTACAAGTGGGCCGAAGTGCTCTCGGCCGACGCGTACAGCCTGTTCGAGGAGAACGGCGTGCTCGACGCCACCACCGGTGCGCGCTTCCGCGACGAAGTGCTCGCGGTCGGCGGGGCCAGGCCGGCGGCGGAGTCGTTTCGCGCCTTCCGCGGGCGCGACCCCCAGGTCGACGCCCTGTTGCGTCACAATGGTATGATTTCCGCATGAGGTACGCGGCCGCCGCAATCGCCCTGTGCCTGGCGCTGGCGCCGGGCGCGGCTTCTGCGCAGCAGCTGTATCGCTGGACCGACGCCTCCGGGCGGGTGCACGTCACCGACACGCCCCCGCCGCCCACCGCGCGCGAGGTGCAAAAGAAGGCCTTCAAAGGAAGCGTGGTGGAGACCGACCAGCTTCCGTTCGAGCTGAGCAAGGCGATGAAGGACGCGCCGGTCACGCTCTACACCTCGCCCTCGTGCAAGGACCCCTGCGGCCAGGCGCGCGCGGCACTCAACCGGCGCGGCGTGCCGTTCAAGGAAATCGTGGTGTGGAATCCGGAGACCAACGCCGAGCTCAATCGCGTCTCGGGGGCGAATCAGGTTCCCACGCTCACGGTCGGCGGCGCGGTGCAGAAGGGCTTCGAGCAGGGCGCGTTCGATCGCGCGCTCGACATCGCCGGCTATCCGAAGACGGGCCAAATGCCGCCGCGCAATCAGGCCGCGCCGTCCGCGCCCACAGGCGCGGACCAGACCTCGGCCCCGGCGGAAGAAGAGCAAAAGCCCCTCGGCCCCTACGCACCACGCTTCAGCGGCGAGCAGAAGTAAGTCCCGTCGCGGCATGAAGCTCGCGACCTGGAACGTCAACTCGCTCAAGGTGCGCCTCGGGCAGCTCATCGTCTGGCTCGCGCAGGAGAAGCCCGATGCGATCTGTCTGCAGGAAACCAAGCTGGAGGACGGCAAGTTTCCCGTTTCCGAGCTGGAGGCGGCCGGCTATCGCGCGTCGTTCTGCGGGCAAAAGACCTATAACGGCGTCGCGATCGTCTCGCTGCGCCCGCTGACCGAAATCTCGACCGGCATTCCAGGCTTCGCCGACGAGCAAAAGCGCGTGATCGCGGCCACGCTCGACGGCGTGCGCATCGTTTGCCTGTACGCGCCGAACGGACAGGCGCTCGGCAGCGAGAAGTACGAGTACAAGCTGCGCTGGTACGCCGCCTTGCGCGACTGGATGGCAAGCGAGCTCGCGCGCTGCCCTCGTCTGGCCGTGCTGGGAGACCTGAACGTCGCGCCGGAAGACCGCGACGTGCACGACCCGCAGGCGTGGCAGGGACAGGTGCTGGTATCGGAGGCCGAGCGCGCCGAGTTCCGTGCGCTGCTCGGCCTCGGGCTCAAGGACGGATTTCGCCTGTTCGAGCAGCCGGAGAAGTCTTTCTCCTGGTGGGACTACCGGATGATGGGCTTTCGGCGCAACGCGGGTCTGCGCATCGACCACATCCTGCTCTCGGCCGATTTGGCGGCCGGCTGCACCTCGTGCACCATCGACAAGGCGCCGCGCAAGCTCGAGCGCCCGTCGGACCACGCCCCGGTCACGGCCGAGCTGCGCTAGCAGCGGGGGGCGGCTCCAGCTTCGCGTCCCACCAACCCCCGCCCAGGGCGACGAACAGCTGCGCGGTATCCCTCAGGCGCTGCGCCTGCGCCAGGACCGCGCCCAGGCGCGCGCGCTGGTAGGTTCGTTCCGCGTCGATCAGCTGCAGCAGATCGGCCTTGCCGGCCTCGTAGCTCGCGCGCTGCAGCGTGAGCGCGGTGCTCGCGCTGTCGAGGAGCTGGCGCTGCGCGTCGACCAGCTCGGCGTCGTGCGCGAGCGCCTGCAGGGTGTCGGCGACCTGCTGCAGGCCCAGCAGCACAGTCTGCTCGTAGCTCGCGAGCGAGGCGCGGT
>JBAUTD010000020.1:0-4028 GCA_049582045.1 Burkholderiales bacterium | reverse complement strand
TGTGCGACGAGTTCGTGGTCGCGGTCGGCGAGGGCGAGGACGACACGCTCGAGCGGCTGCGCGCGATGAACGAGCCCAAGCTGCGCCTGATCGAGACGCGCTGGAACGAGCGCATGCAGGACCGCGGCTACGTGTACGCGCAGCAGAAAATGATCGCGCAGTTCAACTGCGGCGGCGACTGGGCGTTCTACCTCGAGGGCGACGAGGTGCTGCACGAGCGCGACCTCGAGGCGGTGCGCGGCGCCATGCAGCGGCATCTCGGCGACGCCCGGGTCGAGGCGCTGGTGTTCGACTACCACCACTTCTTCGGCAGCCCGGACTGGGTCGCCGTCGGCCCGGGCTGGTACCGGCGCGCGCCGCGCATCATTCGCAACACGATCCGAAGCTATTCCCCCGACGGCCTGTTCTTCGTCGTCATGGACAAGAACAAGCGCGGCCGCTACCCGCGCGCCGCGCTGGCGGAGGCGACCCTTTACCACTACGGGCACGTGCGTAGCGTTGCCGCGATGCGCGAGAAGAACGCGCGCGTGGGCAAATACTGGAACCACGACCACCCCCTCTTTCAGGGCTACACCATCGACCCGCGGATGCTCGCGCCGTTCCGCGGCGATCATCCCGCTGCGGCGCGCGACTGGCTGGCCACTCAAGCCGAGCGGCACTACGCCCCCGACCCCGCCTACCGGCCGACCCGGCGCGACCTGAGACACCGCCGCATGATGGCGCTCGAGCGCTGGTTCGGCTGGGAATTGTCGAAAAAGCATTACACCCTGGTGCGAACATGACCCTGGGCCTGGTGCGCTGGCAGGCGGGGGTCGATCGCGCCTCCCGCTGGGCGGCGATCGCGCTCGGGTTCTCGATTCCCATCTCGGTCGCACTGGACAACCTGCTGCTCGCCCTGCTCGCGGCCCTATTCGTGCTTGGCGGGCGCTACCGCGACAAACTCGCGCGCATTCGGAGCAATCCGGTCGCGGTCGCGGCCGCGCTGCTTTACGCCATGTTCCTGGTGGGCGCTTTCTACGGCCAAGGCACCGCAGCCGATGCGCGGCTGTATCTGGGCAAGTACGTCGACCTCGTGTTCATCGGCGTTCTGCTGCCTGTATTCGCCGATCCCGCGACCCGGGGCCGCGCGCTGCTGGCGATCGGCGCGGCGATGCTGGTAACGCTCGTCGGCTCGTACCTCGGCGTGCTGGGCGTGCTCCATGGGCGGCCCGAGAATCCGGCCCTCATCTTCAAGGGCTGGATCACGCAGAATCTGTTTCTCGCCGTCTTCGCCTTTGCCCTGCTCGTCTATGCACAGGGCCAAGTCGGCCGGCGGATGCGTTGGCTGCTGCGCGCGATCGCGCTGTGCGCCGTGGCCGATGTGCTGTTCTATGGTCGCGGGCGCACCGGCTACATGGCAGTGATCGTGCTCGCGCTGTATCTGTTCTTCGTCCTGGCGCGCTGGCGCGGGGTGCTCGCGGTCACGCTGGCGGCGCTCTTGATCGGCGTGTTCAGCGCCGTCGTGCCGAACAGCCTGAGCGCGAGGATCGGCCAGGCGATAAGCGAAGTGCGGCAGTGGCGGCCGGGCGGCGAAGCGACGACCTCGATGGGAATTCGGCTGGATTTCTACTACAACAGTCTCAACATCATCAGGGCGCATCCCCTGCTGGGCGTCGGCACCGGCGGTTTCGAGGCGGCATACGCCCGCGCCGACAAGGACAAGAGTGCGGCGCCGGTGCCCAATCCGCACAACGAATACTTTCTCGTTACCGGACAGCAAGGACTGGTCGGGCTCGCGCTGCTTATCGCGCTATTTCTGACCCAGTGGCGCAGCGCCACGAAGCTCGGCGATCGCAACGCCACACTCGTCGCGCGGGGGGTGGTGCTGGCAATGGCTTCCGGCTGCCTTTTCAACTCCTTTCTACTCGACCATACCGAGGGCCTGGCTTTCGCCTGGATGAGCGCGCTGTTGTTCAGCGCTCTGCCCGCGACTCGGAGATGACGCCCACGCCGCGCCGCGTCCTGCTCGTCGCCACGCGACAGATCGGCGACGTGCTGCTTGCCACGCCGCTGCTGCGCTCGCTGCGGCGCGCCTGGCCGAAAGCCGTGATCGACGTGCTGGTTTACACGGACAAGGGCGGCATGCTCGAGGGCAACCCGGACTACAACGAGATCATCGCGGTGGACGAGCACCCCGATTGGCGCGGATACGCGCGCTTATTGCGACGGATCTTTCGCCGCTACGAACTCGCGGTGACGAGCCAGGCCTCCGATCGCGCCCATATCTATGCCTGGCTCGCCGCCGGGCGGCGGGTAGGGTTGGTGCCCGACACGAACGCCGCCTCGGCCTGGAAACGCCGCTCGTGCGTCGCTTTCGACGTGCTCGACGACGTCCATACCCACACCGTTGTGCAGAACCTCAGATTCGCGGACCTGCTCGGCATTGCGCGCTGCTATGAAGTAGTGGCGCCGCAATGTGCCGACGCCGAGCGGGAGCTTGCGGCGCTGCCGCTTAGCGCCCACCAGTCGATTGCGGTTCTGCACCCTTTCCCGATGTGGCACTACAAGCGCTGGACCCGTGAAGGCTGGGAGACGCTGATCGCATGGCTGCGCGGCCGCGACCTGCAGCCCGTGCTCACCGGCGGCCCCGAGTCCGAGGAGCGCGCGTTCTGCGCGTCGCTCGCCGCCGGCACCGGCGCGCTGGACATCGCAGGCAGGCTGCCGTTCGGCACCCTCGCGGCGTTGCTGCGGCGCGCGCGCTTGTACATCGGGCCTGACACTTCGGTGACGCACCTCGCGGCGGCCTGCGGAACGCCAACGCTCGCTATCTACGGCCCGAGCAACCCTGTCAAGTGGGGGCCATGGCCGGCGGGCTGCGAAACCGCGCAAAGTCCCTACCGGATACTCGCGCGCCCGTGGCAGCGCAGCGGCAACGTGATCCTGCTCCAGGGCGTGCAGCCGCCCGACCTCGGACATTGCGTGCCCTGCCGCCAGGAAGGCTGCCAGCGCCACAAGGCAAGCCTGAGCCGCTGTCTGACCGAAATGTCGCCCGCGCCAGTGATTGCCGCGGCCGAAGCGCTGCTCAGCCCAAGCGGCGCTTGAGCGCGGACTTGATGCGCTGCAGGCGCCAAGCCAGCGACGGCTCGGGCTCCTGAAGCTCCACGCCCGCCTGCGGCACTGGCTGGCCGCGGCGCAGGCAGTAGCGGTCGAAGGCCGACTGGGTCAGCCCCCATTTGAGCAGAAACTGGCGTCGCCCGTCGTTCTTGCGCACGCGCGAAGTGGATGCCTTGGCGAAGTGATAGAACAGGCTGTTGCCTACGCCAAGAAATACCCTGCATCCCGCGTGCCACAACTTCATGGATAGATCGTTGTCGCTGCTCATGCCCGGGGAGAACTCGGTGCTGTAGCCCCCGACCCGGTGCCAGAGCTCGCGCGTGACCAGCGTCGGCGGCCATGTGGCGCCCAACCAGTCTTCGCGTGCCAGTGCAGGTGCGGCGCGTGCGAACGAATCGATATCGAAACGGGACGCGTCCCGGCCAAGATCGGCTACCACCACGCATGGGTTGCCGCTTTCGAAGGGCTCGATCATGGTGCCCGACAGCATGAATGACGAATGTCCGCCGACGAGATCGAGCGCGCGCTCGAGCGCCGCATCCCACCCCGGCGCCGCGACCATGTCGTCGTTCAGGTAGAGCAGATAGTCGAAACGGGCGCGCGCCGCGGCCGTATTGACGCCGAAGCAGATCCCGACGTTGGCGTCGCTTGCGGTGTGCTCGATATTCTCGCGCGCGACCCATTGGCGCGTTCCATCGCTGCCGTCGTTAACATGAATCAGGATTTGATGCGGCCTGCTCGAGTGCCTGCGCAGACTTTCTACGCAAAGCCGCAAGTAGGGCAGATTGTTCCAGGTCGGGATGACGATGGAAAACATCAGACCAGCGCGCGGTACAGCTCCGTCAGCTGCTTCGCCGTTTCGCCCACGCCGTAGCGCTCCGCGCAGGCGCGCGCCGCCTCGCGCAGGCGCGCATCGCGCATCGCCTGGTCGGCCT
>JBAUTD010000019.1:0-3625 GCA_049582045.1 Burkholderiales bacterium | reverse complement strand
GAACTGCGCCATGCCGGTGCGCGCGGCGCGCGCCGGGTCCGGGGTCCAGATCGGTTTCTCGCTCACCGGGCCGCCTCCAGCGGCGCGAGCTTGGCGCGCAGCGCAGGCGGGATGCGCACCGCCTTGTTGCGCAAGGTGTCGATGCACACCACGACCGCGCTGCCGTCGGCGTACGGCGTCGGGTCGTCGTCGACCCGCATCTCGTAGAAAGTGGGAATGCTCGAGCCGCCGGGCGTGCCGACGTAGAGCTTCACCTCGACCGTGCCCGGGTAGGTCATCGCGCGCCGGTAGTTGCAGGTCGCGCTCGCGATCACGATCCCGGTCGAGCCCCAGCCCTTGCCGCGCGGCAGCAGCGAATCGAACCAGCTGATCCGCGTCTGCTCCATATAGCGGAAGTAGACAGTGTTGTTGACGTGCCCCATCGAGTCCATGTCGCCCCAGCGAATCGGGATATGCTCGATGAAGCCCAGCCTGCGCTCGTTCCGGTCCTGATTTTGATCCATCGGACGGCGATTATAATTGCTCGCATGACCCGCGACTCCATGGAATACGATGCCGTGATCGTCGGCGGCGGCCCCGCGGGGCTCGCCTGCGCGATCCGGCTCAAGCAGCTCGCCGCCGAAAAGGGCCGCGAGGTTTCCGTCTGCGTGCTGGAAAAGGGCTCCGAGATCGGCGCCCACATCCTCTCGGGCGCGGTGATGGACCCGCGCGCGCTCGCCGAGCTGTTTCCCGACTGGAAGGACAAGGGCGCGCCGCTGAACGCGCCGGTGAGCGAGGACCGCTTCCTGTTCCTCACCGGCACGTCGTCCTTCCGCACGCCGAACTTCCTGCTGCCGGCCTGCTTCAAGAACCACGGCAACTACGTGGTCAGCCTGGGCAACGTCTGCCGCTGGCTCGGCCAGCAGGCGGAAAGCCTCGGGGTCGAGATCTTCCCGGGCTTCGCCGCGGCCGAAGTGCTGCTGGACGAGGCCGGCAAGGTCAAGGGCGTCGCCACCGGCGACATGGGCATCGGGCGCGACGGCGAGAAGACCGCCGCCTGGCAGCCCGGAATGGAGCTGCACGGCAAGTACACGTTCTTCGCCGAAGGCTGCCGCGGCCAGCTCGGCAAGCAGCTCGAGGCGAAGTTCGGCCTGCGCGAAGGCGTCGACCCGCAGCTCTATGCGCTCGGGCTGAAGGAGTTGTGGGACATCGACCCGGGCAAGCATCAGACCGGCCTGGTGGTGCACACCGCGGGCTGGCCGCTCGACGCCGGCACCTACGGCGGCTCGTTCCTGTATCACCTGGAGAACAACCAGGTCGCGGTCGGCTTCGTGGTCGGGCTCGGCTACGAGAATCCGTACCTGTCGCCCTACGAGGAGTTCCAGCGCTACAAGACCCATCCCGCGATCCGTGGTTTCTTCGACGGCGGCAAGCGCGTGGCCTACGGCGCGCGCGCGATCACCGCCGGCGGGCTGCAGTCGCTGCCCAAGCTCGTGTTCCCCGGCGGCTGCCTGATCGGCGACGACGCGGGCTTCCTCAACGCCTCGCGCATCAAGGGCAGCCACGCCGCGATCAAGACCGGGATGCTCGCCGCCGAGGCGGCGTTCGAGGCGCTCGGCGCCGGGCGCGAGCGCGACGAGCTCGGCGCCTACCCGGAAGCCTTCCGCCAGTCGTGGCTGTTCGACGAGCTGTACCGCGCGCGCAACTTCAAGCCCTGGATGGCCAAGGGCCTGTACACCGGATCGCTGATGTTCGGCGTCGACCAGATGGTGTTCGGCGGCAAGGCGCCGTGGACGCTGCGGCACAAGCACGCCGACAACGAGACGCTGAAGCAGAAGACCGAGGCCGCCCCGATCGCCTACCCCAAGCCGGACGGCGTACTGACCTTCGACCGGCTGACCTCGGTCTCGTTCTCCAACACCAACCACAACGAGGACCAGCCGATCCACCTCACGCTCAAGGACCCGGCCGTGCCGATTACGGTCAATCTCGAGCGCTACGACGCGCCCGAGCAGCGCTACTGCCCGGCCGGGGTGTACGAGATCGTGCGCAATGACGACGGCTCGGATCCGCGGCTGCAGATCAACGCCCAGAACTGCGTGCACTGCAAGACCTGCGACATCAAGGACCCGACCCAGAACATCGTCTGGGTCGCGCCCGAGGGCGGCGGCGGACCGAACTACCCCAACATGTGAGCCCGCGGCGATGGATATCGAATTCAAGACCGCGGACCTGTACGACGCGAACGCCGGCGCGGTGCAAGTGGCCGCGCCCGGCCTGCGCCACTTCGGCGGGCGCAGGCGCTTCGCGGGCCGCATCTGCACCGTCAAGTGCTTCGAGGACAACCAGGCGGTGAAGGACCAGGTCGAAGAGCCGGGCGAAGGCCGGGTGATCGTGGTCGACGGCGGCGGCAGCCTGCGCGCGGCGCTGGTCGGCGACAATGTCGCCCGGCGCGCGCTCGAGCGGGGCTACGCCGGCTTCGTGGTCAACGGCTGCGTGCGCGACACGGCGGACTGCGCCGGCATGGACATCGGCCTGCTCGCGCTCGCCGCCAACCCGACCCGGCCGCAGCAGAAAAGCCCCGGCGAGCGCGGCATCCCGGTCGCATTCGCCTGGGTCAAGTTCACCCCCGGCGACTGGCTTTACGCCGACCGTGACGGAGTCCTGGTATGCCAGCACAAGCTGCCGTGAAGTACGCGTCGTTCCGCGAGTTCTATCCGTTCTACCTGTCCGAGCACGCCGACCGCACCTGCCGGCGGCTGCACTTCGCCGGAACGAGCCTGGGACTGGCGTGCCTGGTTCTCGCGCTCCTGACCTTCAACGGGTGGTGGATCCTCGCGGGCCTCGTGATCGGCTACGCATTCGCCTGGGTCGGGCACTACTTCTTCGAGCACAACCGCCCTGCCACCTTCAGCTACCCCTTCTACAGCTTCGCCGGCGACTGGGTGATGTGGGCGGAGATCCTGCGCGGGAAGATCAGGTTCTGATCCCCGAGGAGTTCGACGAGTCGTTCCAGCCGATCATCGGCGCGCCGGTGACGATCCGGCCGCTGCGCCCGGACGACAGCGGCATCGAGCGCGACTTCGTCAGTGGCCTGTCGAGCGAGACGCGCTACAACCGCCTGCTCGGCGGCGCGATCAAGGTCTCGGACGAGTACATCCGGCGCCTGACGCACCTCGACTGGTCGCGCGAAGCCGCGTTCGCCGCGATCACCATGCTCGGAGACCGCGAATCGATCATCGGCGTGGCGCGCTACGTCACCGAGGAAGACGGCGAGAGCAGCGAGTTCGCGCTGGTGCTGGCCGACGCCTGGCAGGGGCGGGGCATCGGCCGACGCATGCTCGAGAAGCTCATGAACATCGCCGCGCGGCGCGGCGTGAAGCGCATGCACGGCGACATCCTGTCGACCAACGCGTCGATGCTCGCGCTGATGCGAAAGCTCGGATTTCGGCTTGCGCGCCACCCCGAGGACGCCACCGTCACGCGCGCGACGCGGGATCTCGTCGCGCCCGCCTAGGCATGCCGCGAGCGGCGTCGCGCAGCACCTCGACGAACTCGCGCCCGATCGGCGTCAGCGGAACGTCCGCGCGGGTGAACAGGCAGATCTCGCGCGGCGGAAGCGCATCGGGCAGCGTCAGCTCGATGA
>JBAUTD010000018.1:0-2604 GCA_049582045.1 Burkholderiales bacterium | reverse complement strand
AGCGCGCCGCTCAGGGCGAAGGTCTGCGCGGCCGGCGCGGCCGGAGCGACGGCTCCGTTGCACGCGCTCGCGTAGAAGCCGCCCGGGTCGCGCAGCAACTCATACAGGCCCCAGTCGATGCCGGAATGGGCGGCCTGATAGGCCCTGGCGCCCATCTCGTCGGCGGCGGAGGTTTCCTGCTGCAGGGTCGAGACGGTCAGCAGATAGGCGCCCATCGCGGCGAGCGAAACGAGCAGAAAGAGCGCAAGGATGAGCGAGAACCCGCGCTGGCGCGCGCGCCGCAGGCTTTCTGGCTCAAGGCACATTGTTGACGTGGATCGCATGATAGAGCGATACGGTCTCGGCCACCCCGGACGAAGTCGGGGCGGAAAGCGTCAGACGCAGCGTGAGCAGGCCGATCTGCGGGGCGACGTTCGGCGCGTAGTCGAAGTCGCACGCGCTCACCTTGGTCGCGATGACGGCCGAGCTGCCCGAGCCGAACGTGGTCGGTTGCGCCGCGGCGATCGGATAACCCCAGTAACGGGTGATGGTGCCCAGAACGGGGTCGCAGACGTAGCTCACCGGCCCGGAAATGATGAAGAAGCGCCTGCCCGGCGAGTCGTGCAGCGTGCGCTGGAACGTCGTCGCTGCGAACGCGACCCGGTCGCGTCCCGCCTCGGAGGTGTCGATCGAGGTGATCAGCGCCCGATTGACCGGCGGCCCGGCGCTGTAGGCGTCCTGGCCGGCGAATCCCGGGCCGTAGTTGTTCAGCACCAGGTAATCGGTCGGCGCGACGCTCGCGGCATCGGGCAGCTTGCCGATCGTCTTGAAGCAGCTGTCCGCGACCGAATCGAAGCTGAGCTGGTCGTTGTCGGGCGGCGTAAGCGAAGGGTCGTCGTTCGGGCAATTGACGCCGCCGGCCGCCCCGCCGCCCTCGCCGCGGTAGCGGCCCGCGGTGCGCACCGCGAGGAACTCGACGAATACCGCGCCGCCGCTGGTGGTCGTGCGCACGCTGTTGGGCAGCGCAAGGCGCACGTCGCGGCCGATGCGCTGCAGCGCCGTGTCAGCGGTATCGGTCAGCTCGGCGCGGACCGCGATGTCGGCCGCCTGGCGAACCGGGAAGACGAAGTAGGCCAGGCCCGCGACGACGATGCCCGTGACCACGATCGAGATCACCAGCTCGATCAGGTTGAAGCCGCGCGCGCGGCGCGCGCCGCGCTCAAGGAGTGTTCGGCGCATAGCGCAGGCGGTATCCCTGGAGCACGACGTTGGCGTTGGCTGGACCGGTCACGCTGACGGTGATGCGCAGGCCCTCCGTGGTCGGAATGCCCGGCAGCTCGCCGGCCGAGATGGGCTGCACCGAGACGCTCGCCGTGTAGCCGCCCAGCCCGGGCACGAGCGTGTTGGTGACGTCGCGGATGCCGCCGGCCATCGAGAATCCGGCGTAGTCGTTGACGTTGTCGAAGCGAGGATCGGCGTAGCGCGTCTCGCCCGGCTCCGGGCCGATCGCCTCGGGGATCGCGCATCCGGCGGCGCTGCTCGCCGTCGTCACCGCGGGATCGTCCGGATCGCAGTAGGTGAACGCGTGCAGCTCGACTTCCTCCATCAGCGAGGTGGCGATCGCGAGCGCTTGCTTGCGCACCACCGGATCGACGCTCGAGCGGGTCATCTGGTTGAACAGGATCGCCACGCCCGTCACCCCGATCGCGAGCACGACGATGAACACGACCAGCTCGATGAGCGACAGGCCCCGCTCGTCGCGCGCGAGTCTACTGGACATAGCCGGTCTCCACGCTCACGGTGACGGGGCGGCCGTTGATTGCGAGCGTCACGGCGGCGCTCGGCTGCCCGAGGCCGTTGAAGCTGAACGGCGAGACCGATGCGGTGAGAATGACGCCGCTCGGCGGCGTAAGCACGAACGCAGCGCTCGAAGCAAGCGAGCTCACGGGGCTCGCGCAGGCCGCGTCGTAGCAAAGCGATAGCTGGTACGGCGCCGAAGCGTTGACGCTCACGTAGATCATGCGCCGCTGGGCGATCGCGGTTTTCTGCGCATAGCGCAGCGCCGACTTGACCTGCTCGAGGAACCAGGTCTGGTCGATCGACTTCTGGTTGAAGTTCGCCGCGGTCACCGCCGCGAGGATGCCCAGGATCAGGATCACGGTCACCAGCTCGAGCAGCGTGAAGCCGCGCGCCGGGCGCATCGAGCGCCGCCTCACCTGTGGTCTCCCGCGGATCGAGTCTTGCCGACGAACGCCAGCACCCGCGCGCGCTCGCGCCGCACCTGCGGCATGAGCGGCGCCATCGCCAGCGCCTGGCTCGACCAGGCCTCGAGCTGCGACGCGCTCGCGGGCTGCGGCAGCTCCTGCCCCAGCAGCCGAAAGGTGGATATTCGCCCCAGCAGACTGCTCACCTCGAGCGGATTGGCGCGCAAGCCCGCGTCGAACTCGCGCAATGCGAAGCGCACTGCGTTCGCGCCGCCGCCGGCGAACGCCTGACCCTGCCAGAACTGCCCAAGGTACCAGTGGTAGCGCCAGTCGCGCGGCTGCAGCCGGCTCGCGACCTGCAGCCAGTACGCGGCCGCCAGGGTCCGGCCGTCGCCGAGCTGGCGCCGGCCCCAGTACGCGG
>JBAUTD010000017.1:0-1500 GCA_049582045.1 Burkholderiales bacterium | reverse complement strand
GGCCAGGGGCCACCGCGGGCCTTGAAAGAGCAGTGTTCCGCGGGATGCCAGTCGCGCGAGGCGACGATCGGGCGCCCGGCGAGCGCGAAGGCGCGGATCGCCTCGTTTAGCGGCGCCAGAACCTCGTCCCCGCGCCCGACCGCAAGCGCCCCGCCGGGAAGAAAGTCGTTTTGCACGTCGACCACGAGCAGGGCATCGTTCGGGCCGGGCTGCGACAGGTTCATGCGGACAAGCTTGGACATGGTCTTGATCCCGGTCAAGCCTCGCGCAAGGCGCGGGGCTAGACTCGTGTGCGCGACTCGAGGAGACCGCTATGCCCGCGAAACAGCTCATGTTCGGCGAATCGGCGCACGCGAAGATCGTCAGGGGCATGAGCATCCTGGCCGATGCAGTGCGCGTCACGCTCGGGCCGAAAGCCCGCACCGTCGTGATCGAGCGCTCATTCGGCGCGCCGACGGTGATCAACTCCGGGGTGGTGGTGGCGAGGGAGATCGAGCTCAAGGACCGCTTCGAGAACATGGGGGCGCAGATGCTGCGCGAGGTCGCAGCGAAGACCTCGGAGGTGGCCGGCGACGGCACCAGCACCGCGACCGTGATCGCCGCGGGCATCGTGAACGAGGGCATGAAATACGTGGCCGCGGGCATGAACCCGATGGACCTCAAGCGCGGCATCGACCGCGCGGTCGAAACCCTGGTGATCGAGTTGAAGCGGCTCGCCCAGCCTTGCTCGGCACGCACCGAAATCGCGCAGGTAGCCTCGATCTCGGCCAACAACGACGCTTCGATCGGCGAGCTGATCGCCGAGGCGATGCACAAGGTGGGCAAGGAAGGCGTCATCACGGTCGAGGACGGCAAGGGCCTGGCCAGCGAGCTCGAGGTGGTGGAAGGCATGCAGTTCGACCGTGGCTTCCTGTCGCCGTACTTCATCAACAGCCGGGACAAGCAGCAGGTGGTGCTCGAGGACGCCTTCCTGCTGCTCTACGACAAGAAGATTTCCGCCGTGCTCGAGCTGCTCCCGGTGCTGGAGCACGTCGCCAAGGCAGGCAAGCCGCTGCTGATCGTGGCCGAGGAGATCGAGGGCGAGGCGCTCGCGACCCTGGTGGTGAACACGCTGCGCGGCGTGATCAGGGCCTGCGCGGTCAAGGCGCCCGGCTTCGGCGACCAGCGAAAGAGCATGCTCGAGGATATCGCGATCCTCACCGGCGGGGCGGTGATCGCCGAGGAGGCGGGACGCACGCTGGAGAAGTTCTCGCCCGGCGATCTCGGTCGCGCCAAGCGCATCGAGATCGACAAGGACGATACCCTCGTCATCGGCGGCGCCGGCGACGAGCGGGCGATCGAGGCGCGCGTGGCGCAGATCAAGCGCCAGATCGAGGACGCGACCAGCGACTACGACCGCGAGAAGCTGCAGGAGCGCGCCGGCAAGCTCGCCGGCGGCGTGGCGGTGATCAGAGTCGGCGCGGCCACCGAGACCGAGATGAAGGAACGCAAGAGCCGCAC
>JBAUTD010000016.1:0-2913 GCA_049582045.1 Burkholderiales bacterium | reverse complement strand
CGTCCACCCGCGCAAGCTCGACCGCGAGCGCGGCGGCCTCGTCGAGCGTACGGGCGAGATGCACGTCGCCGAGGTCCCGCCGGGCCGGCTGTCTGCCAAGGAACAGCGCGACCACGGGCTTGCCGATCGCCTGCATCACCTCGAGGATGCGCGCCTCGACCGCCGGCGCGGGCGGCTTGGATACGAACGCGATGATGCGGCTCGCGTCATCGCGAGCGACGAAATCCAGCGCCATGCCCGCGCTGATGCCTCCGATCCCCTCGGACAGATCGCGGCCGCCCAGGCCGATCGCGTGCGTGATGCCGCTGCCCAGCCGCGCGATCTGGGAGGTCAGCTCCTGGATCCCGGTCCCGGACGCCCCGACGACCGCGACAGGGCCGGGCGGGATGCGGTTGGAAAAGGCGAGCGGCGCTCCGTTGAGTATCGTCGTGCCGCAGTCCGGCCCCATCACGAGCAGCCCTCGCCCGCGGGCGAGCGTCTTCAGTTCAAGCTCCTGCTCGAGGCTGACGTTGTCGGAAAACATCATCACGTGGCAGCCGTCCTCGAGCGCCTGCCTGGCCGGATCGAAAGCGTAGTGCCCCGCGACGGAAATGAGCGCGACGTTCGCGTCGGGAAGAAGCTGACGCGCGCGACGCCAGCTGCGCACGACCGGGTAGCCGGCGCGGCGCCGGCCGCGCGCCAGCTCAGAGAGTTGCTCATGGACCCGGGCCGCCATCGTTTCGGCAAGCGCCGGATCGTCGGTATCGCTGTCGACGACGAGGCAGAGGTCGTTCGGCGCCGCGGCTGCCAGCTCCTCGTGCCAAAGCCCCGTCTCCCGGAACACGTCCTTGTTCGCCGGGGTCCCCATCATCACGGCGACGCGATTGACATCGGGCAGCGCCGAGAGATCCCGCGACATCAGCATCAGCGTCACGGAATCCTGGAAGTTGCCTTTGATCAGCTTCGCGTGCAGCGCCATCGATTCTTCCTTATGACGCCCCTCCGGAAATCGACCTGCGCCGCCCCTCGTCGTTCATTGCTTCGGCCGACAAGCTGGCATCCAGATCCGCGTCCTGCACGATGTGCGTGCCCGTCTCGCCGCGCAACGCGGGAACTGCGGAATGGAGGCTGGTGATGATGACGCGCCTGCCGCCCGCCTCGAGAAACCGCAGGGCCGCCTCCACTTTGGGTCCCATGCTCCCGGCCGGGAAATGCCCCTCAGCGAGGTACCCGCGCATCTGCGATAGCGAGACTCGATGGAGCTCGCGCTGGTCGGCCTTGCCGAAATTGATCGCCACGCGCGGGACGGCGGTGAGCATCATCATGTCGCGGATGCCGAGCACCGTCGCCATGACCGCCGTCGTGAGGTCCTTGTCGATGACCGCATTGACGCCGTAACGCCGGCCACGCTCGTCCCGCACCACCGGAATGCCGCCGCCCCCTCCGGCGATGACCACCGTGTTGGTGCACATCAGCGCCTCGACCAGCGAGATGTCGCAGATGTGCTTGGGCTTGGGCGAGGCGACCACGTAGCGCCAGCCGCGGCCCGAATCCTCCCTTACCTGAATGCCCAGCTCCTTCGCGAGCGCCTTGGCCTCCGCCTCGCCGAAAAACGGACCGACCGGCTTGGTTGGATTGCTGAAACCGGGATCGTTCGCGTCGACCTCCACCTGAGTCACGAGCCCCACCGCGTGGCGCGGGTTTCCCGCTTCCCGCAAGGCATTCTCGAATGCCTGCGCGAGTATGTAGGCGGTCGCGCCTTGCGTCTGCGCCACCAGTATGTCGAGCGACTGCGGCGTGATGCGATCATGCGCGATCGCGCCGGCAAGCAAGAGCTTTCCGACCTGCGGGCCGTTGCCATGGACGATGACGAGCTGGTTGTCGAGCTGGAGCAGCGGCAGCATCGTCTGTGCCGTTGCCGCGGCGATCGCCTTCTGCTCCTCAGGCGTGCCTTTGCCGCCTTCGGGATCGATCGCATTGCCTCCGATGGCGACGATCAATCGGCGCGGAAGTACGAATGTCGTATTAATGGCTGCCGACCTCCCGGGAAGCCGCAAATTGCGGACAAGCCCATTGCCCAGTCAGGCACCATTCTAGGAAGGGCGCAAGGGCACTTTATTTGAATCTTTCGAACAATCCGGCGCATGGGCCGGCGCCGAATGCACCGTTGGGCATGGCAGCCTTGGAACACGCCCCGATGCTGCAGCAGCACTCGGATCTCGGGGCAGCCGTTCCCCGATCTCGCTTCTGCTCAACGTCCTCCTGCAGGCGCTAGCCCAATGCCACGCCCAGGAGGTGGCCGAGCCCGTAGGTGAGGCACGCGGCGGCAAGCCCGATCGCGACCTGGCGCAGGCCCGCGAACAGTGCGCTGCGCCCCGTGAATATGCTCGTCGCCGCGCCAATGGCGTAGAGCGCCGCGGCGCTCAGGCCCAGGCTCGCGATCACGGCCGTGTCGCCGCCCAGGCAGAAGAACGGCGCCACGGGGAAAATCGCGCCGAGCATGAAGACCAGGAAGGAGGACGCTGCCGCCGCCCAGGCGGATCCGCCGAGATCCTTCGGGTTGACCCCGATCTCCTCCCGCACCAGGGTATCGAGCGCGGCGTCCTTGTTCGACATGACGCGCTCGGCGGCCTGTTCGGCGCTCCGGCGGTCCATGCCCTTGGACTGGTAGATGAGGACCAGCTCCTCCTTTTCCTCGTCGGGCAGTTGTGCGAGCTCGTCGGCCTCGGTCGCGATCTGCTTCTGATACAGCTCGCGCGCGCTCTGCACCGAGAGCCATTCACCCATCGCCATGGAGCAGGCGCCGGCGACCAGGCCGGCAAGCCCGGTCAACAGCACGCTATGCCGCGTGAACGCCGCGCCCGCCACGCCCATGACGAGGCTCAGGTTGGATACCAGCCCGTCGTTTGCGCCGAGCACCGCGGCGCGCAGCGC
>JBAUTD010000015.1:0-3280 GCA_049582045.1 Burkholderiales bacterium | reverse complement strand
GAGCGCGCCTGGCCGCTGCGCCCCGCGCCGCGCGCGGGCGAGCATAATGACGAAGTCCTGCGCGAACTGGGGCTCGGCCAGGGAGAAATCGCAGAGCTCAAGCGCGCCGGAGCCGTGATATGAGCCTGGCCGATTTCCTGATTCCGCCCTCGCTCGACGCGAAGCAGGCCCTGCGCCTGCGGCGCTTCGGCCTCGCCGCGCTGGTCTATTTCCTGGGAATGGGGCTGGTGGGCATGGTGTCGTTCTTCGGCCTGCTTCCGATCAGCACCGCGCTGCAGGCGAGCGCGGCGTCGCTCGCGATCAACCTCGCCCTGTACGCCGCCTTCCGCTCCGGCTTGAACCTGCGTTTCGCCGATCCGAGCCTCACCGTGCCACAGATGGTGATCGCGATCTCGGTGCTGATGTTCATCATCTACCACATGGACGACGGGCGCAGCATCGCGCTGTCCGGCTGCTTCCTGATCTTCCTGTTCGGCACCTTCCGCCTGCGTGCGCGCGAGTTCATCCTGCTGACGCTCTACACCCTGGCGGCCTACGCTCTCGTGATCGTCCTGCTGACGCAGTGGCGGCCGCACGCCATCCACAACCTGTGGCTCGACTGGGTCGGCCTGCTGGTGCTGGCCGGCGTGCTGCCCTGCTTCATCCTGGTCGGCGGACAGGTCAACGCGCTCAGGCGCGCCCTGCGCGAGAGCGAGATCCGGTTCCGCGCCCTGACCGAGATGTCGTCCGATTTCTACTGGGAGAGCGACGCCGAGCACCGGCTCACCGTGCGCGGCTCGGCCGAGCGGCGGCGAAGCTCGGTCTCGGTGTTCCAGCGGGGCGCGCAGATCGGCAAGCGGCGCTGGGACGTGCCTTACCTCTCGCCCGACGAGGCGGGCTGGCAGGCGCACCGGGCGACGCTCGACGCGCACCGCCCGTTCCGCGATTTCGAGCTTTCGCGCCTCGGGGCCGACGGCACCGAACGCTTCATCTCGATCAGCGGCGACCCGGTGTTCGACGCCGCGGGCCAATTCATCGGCTACCGCGGCGTCGGCACCGACGTCACCGCGCGCCGGCGGGCGGATCAGGCCATGCGCGATAGCGCGGAGAAGCTGCGCCAGTTCACCGACAACGTTCCCGCGATGACGGTGTCCTACGACCAGAACCTGCGCTGTCAGTTCGTCAATCGGGGATTCGCGGAATACTTCGGGCTCACGGTCGAGAGCGCCATGGGCAAGCACCTGCGCGAGATCGTCGGCGAGGACGCATACTGCGAGATCGAGGGCCATTTTGCACGGGTTCTGCGGGGAGAGCCGGTCACGTACCAACGCGTGGTCAAGCGCCCGAACGGCGACTCGCGTCACATCGAGGCCAGGTTGCTTCCCCACATGGACAGCCAGGACCGGGTGCTGGGCTGCTTCGCGGTGACCATCGACGTCACGGAGCACAAGCGGGCCGAGGAGCGCATCCGGCGCGTGGCGCACCACGACAGCCTCACCGGCCTGCCGAACCGGTTGCTGTTCAACGACCGCCTGGCGCAGTCGATCCGGCTCGCGCGGCGCGACAACCGCAAGTTCGCGCTGCTGTTCCTCGACCTGGACAAGTTCAAGCAGGTGAACGACGAGTTCGGGCACGACGCGGGCGACGAGCTGCTGCAGCAGGTCGCGGCCATGATACGGCGCGAGCTGCGCGACTCCGACACCGTGGCCCGCGTCGGCGGCGACGAGTTCACCGTGATCCTGCCCGACGTCGCGAGGCCCGAGGACGCCGAAATCGTCGCCCGCAAGATCGTCGCTGCGCTTTCCGCGCCGATCCGCCTCGAGCGCAAGGGGCGCAGCGTCGAGATCGGCAGCAGCATCGGTGTCGCGCTGTATCCTTCAGACGCCGCGGACGCGGACGCGCTGGTGAGCGCGGCGGATGCGGCAATGTACGAAGCCAAGCAGGCAGGCCGCGATTACGTCTTCTGCACGGCGCGGGAGCCCGGCTAGGGACTCACCCTTCTCTCACTTCGATGTAGTAAGTGGCCCAGGGACACAAACCGAAGCGCTCCGGCAGCGGCTTCGAAGCCATGTCGGGAAACCCGTCGGCATCGTAGATCGTCCACAGCGGGCCGAGACCGCCCAGGGTCATCGGGCGCTCGTCGAGATGCGTCGCGACGATGAACCGGCGCTTGATGGCCTCCGACAGCGCAATCAGCACCGCGTATCCGTCCACCGCGCGCACGAGCAGCGCGGTCTTGTCGTCGGGCTTCGCCCCGCTCGCCTCGATCACGTCGGCCAGCAGCGGTCCCCGCAGGGAATGGCGCTTGGCGTCGTACTCGAGCGTGGGCCTGATGGTGGAGGCCGGCAACGCGGCGAGCGCCGCGAAGTCGAACGCCTGGGCCCGGGCGAAGCTGATCTTCTGCTTCACCATCATCTGGTCGAGCGCGGAGTCCGTCGGGCCGCGATTGCCGCGGCCGATCAGCCCGCCGACCGTCAGCAGAACCGGCCCTGCGGCCGTCTTCGGTGCGTTCTGCGCGTGCGCCACCCGCGCCGCCGCACCCAGGCTCGCCGCGGCACCGACCGTGCCCGCCCGCAAAAAATCGCGCTTATTCATCGTTCCTCCCGGCAGTGGGGCGTGGTGTCAGACGTCGGGCGTCACTCGACGATCTTCCAATACGAGTCCTTGCGGATCACCTTGCCGTCCCGGAACTCGTAGTGATCGCATCCGCGCACCGCGATCTTTCGCCCCGAGGACAGAGTTCCGGTGAGAAGCCACTCCGAAACTCCCATGCTGTCGGTCGCCCAGTGACGATCGTCGCCATAGTGGACGTCCGGCAACATCTCGAAGCGGCTGCGCAGCCCGTTGCGGACCTGTTCCTTCCCGACGTAGCGAGTACCCCACGGCGACTTGCCGCGCGGCATATCCAGCGAGCAGTCGTCAGCGAAAAAACTCATCACTCCGTCTAAGTCGTGAGCATTAAAGGCGTCAACGAGGCCCTTAAGAGTGTCCACATTCTTCGACGCGCGCGACATTGGCAGGTGACGCCTAACGTGAAGTGGGCAGCCGAATAGACGGGATGCGTTCCGCCGAGGGCGTCGCGCCTTTGAGAAAAGTACGTGAAATCATGTGGCTCCCCTTTGCGCGCGAATGCCGGATAGCCGGATATGCGGTATTCGGGTTCGCGCCGGAGTGGCGCGAAGCGTTTACAGGGAAGCTACTCCCGGCCGCGGCAGGGAGCAACCTGCAGGGCGGCCGGGTGCCGGAGCGCGTGCCTGCGCCGGCGGCTTATCTGTCGCGGCGGCGGTCGTCGCCCTTGCCG
>JBAUTD010000014.1:0-7357 GCA_049582045.1 Burkholderiales bacterium | reverse complement strand
GCCTTCGGCGGCGGCGCCCGCCGCGAAGCAACCGGCCAGCACCAGTGCGAGCGAAAACGAGCCGTGGCTGTTGGCCCACGCGAGCGCGACCGGGACGCAGGCGAGCAGATATCGCATCCTGCCGCCGGCGCGGAACTCCGCCAGCAGGCTCAGGACGATGACGAAGAAGATCAGACCGAACAGCTCAGGCCGAAGGTAGAAACGGAAGTTCGCGGTCACCATGGCGGCGAGCGCGACAAGCACCGTCGCGAACAGGTTCTCGCTCTGCCGATAGGCCAGGCGCCAGCACAGGCCGAACAGGGCGAGGCCGAGCAGCCCCTTGACGAAGATCAGATTGCCCTGGCCGACTAGGCGAAAAAATGAAAACAGCGTCACCGACGACAGCCACTCGTGGGCCGTGAACGGAAACTGGCTCGCCTCGGTGAACGGAAACAGCAGGGTGCGTGGAATTTCCCCACTGTTCCATATGATTCGCCCGAGCGCGGCGTTCAGCCACAGGTCGTTAGTCCCGGGCGGGACGAAGGTGATCAGCGCAACGAGCACGATCGCTGCCGCGATCGTGCCCGCCCTGAGCCAGGATTCGGATCGACTCATGGCGCGGGGGCCTGGGCGAGGCCGACGATGACTTTGTCGCCGGACTTGAGTGCCCCGCTCAGCACTTCGATACTCTTGCCGTCGCTTAGCCCCAGGCGAACGTCGACCGGTTGCGGCTCGCCGTTCTTCAGCACCCAGACGCGCCTGCCGGCCGCCGCCCCGGGAGGACGAAATTGCAGCGCGGCATCCGGCAGCTTGAGCGCGTCTTTGCGCTGCTCGACCACAATCCGCACGTTGGCGGTCATCCCCGGCAGCAGCGCGAGATCGGGGTTGGCCGCGGCAATCAGCACGGTATACCTGACGCTGCTCTGCACATTGCGCGGCGACTTCCGGATCTGCCTGATTTCGCCCGTGAAGCTGCGGCGGGGAAACGCGTCGACCGTGAAAGTCGCGCTCTGGCCCAGCTTGAGGCGGCCGACATCGGCCTGGTCGACGGCCGCCTCGACTTGCATGTCGTGCAGGTCCTGCGCGATGACGAACAGCGCAGGGGCCTGCGGGCTCACGGCGACGGTCTGTCCCGCATCCACGTTGCGCAGGATCACGGTGCCGTCGACCGGCGCGCGGATGGTCGTGCGTTCGAGATCCGCCTGCGCCAGTCGCAGCAGAGCCTGGCGCTGCTCGACCGCGGCCAGCGCGCTCGCGACGCGCGCCTTGCCGACCTTGATCTGCGCCGCAAGCACTTTTGGCTTCGTCTTTCGCGCCTGGGCAAGCTCGGCCTCGAGCTGCGAGCGCGCGAGCGCGACCGCGCTCTCGGCGGCGTCCAGATCGGCGCGCGCCTGGTTCAGGCGCAGCTCGTAGCCGGAAGGGTCGATGCGCGCGAGCACCTGTCCTTTTTTCACCGGGGTGTTGAAGTCGGCGTAGATTTCCTTCACTTGGCCGGAGATCTGCGCTCCGACCTGGACCGTGCTGACCGCGTTGAGCGTGCCGCTTGCCTCCACCACGGCCTGCAGCGGTCCCCGCTCCACCCGCACCGTGCGGTAGCGCGGCCCTGCCTCGCCCTCGCGCGCCTGGTACCAGGCATAGCTCGCCGCGGCAACGGCGAGCACGACGAGGATGCCGACGATGCGGCCGGGGCGCGTGCGGGGGATCATGACGGGGGCTCGATAGCCCCTTATACAGCGATGCCCCCGTTTCCGTCGACGCCGATGAGGCGCGGCTGGTTGAGCTTGAGCGGCGGGATGGTCTTGCGCTCGCGCAGGTAGCGGGCGACGACGTCCCAGATCGGTTCGCCGCTCGCGCCTTGCGCCACCGGGGCCCAGCCGGCGACCTTGTACTTCCGGTCGGCCTCGACCGGCTTGCCCCCGAGGCGCATGTCGGAGATACGCGAGCCGATCGGCAGGTTCGGCGCGCAGGCGTAGGTCATGCCGCCCACGCGCACCATGTCGCCGCCCTGCTGCAGATAGGGGTCCGGATTGAAAAGATTGTCGCAGACGTCCTCGAGAATCGACTTGATTTGCGCGCCGGTCATCTCCGTCAGCGTGCTGTAGGGATAGGTGATCGCGGTCTGGTCCATGACGTGCTCGAAGGTGATCGCGTCGCCCGGCAGCAGCGTGGTGCCCCAGCGAAAGCCCGGCGAGAAGGCAAGGTCCGCGCCTTTGACTTCCATGGATGCGTCGAGGATGAGCTGGTCGAAGCTTCCGTTGAAGTTGCCGCGCCGGTACAGCAGCCCTTCGGTAAGCGCGAGCTTCTGCTCCAATTTGGCGCGATGGGGCGCGCGCACCGACTCGATGTAGCGCGTCATCTCCGCGTCGGCCGGCAGCAAATTGGCGAACACCGGCAGCAGCCGGTAGCGGTAGTCCGCGACCGCGCCGCCCTTGACCTCGAGATCCATGACCGCGACGAACTTGCCGTTGCAGCCGGCGTTGGCGACGAGCGTCTTGCCGCCGGGATTGCTCACCACGGTCGGCGCCGGAACGCCGTCGTGCGTGTGGCCGCCGAGGATCACGTCGATGCCGCGCACGCGCGTAGCGAGCTTGAGGTCGACGTCCATGCCATTGTGCGACAGCAGGACCACCAGCTTCGCGCCCTTGGAGCGCACCTCGTCGACCATTTTCTGCAGATGCCGCTCCTGTATCCCGAAGCTCCACTGATCCATCATGTAGCGCGGATTGGCGATCGGCGTGTACGGGAAGGCCTGGCCGATGACGGCGAGCGGCACGCCGTTCAGGTTGCGCAGCGAATACGGCTTGAACACCGGGTCCTCGAAATCCACCGTCTTGACGTTCTGCGCGATGAACTCGATCGGGGCGAGCTCCTTGTCCACCGCCTGCTTCATCCGCTCCATGCCGTAGGTGAACTCCCAGTGCGCGGTCATCAGATCGACGCCGAGCAGCTTCTGCGCGCCGATCATGTCGGCGCCTTGGGTCCACAGCGAGGTCGCCGATCCCTGCCAGCTGTCGCCGCCGTCCAGCAGCAGCGAATTCGGGCGCGAGGCGCGCAGGCGCTTCACCAGGGTGGCGATGTGAGCGAAGCCGCCCAGCTTGCCGTAGCGGCGGGCCGCCGCCTCGTAGTCCAGGCAGGTGAAGGCGTGCGCCGGCCTGCCGCCGCGCGCGATGCCGAAATGCTTCAGGAACGCCTCTCCGACCAGGTGCGGCGGCCGGCCCGCAGCTACGCCCACCCCGATGTTGAAGCTCGGCTCGCGGAAATACGTCGGCAGCAGCTGCGCGTGCGTGTCGGTGAGGTGCAGCAGGGAAAGGTTGCCGAAGGCGGGCAGCTCGTAGAGCTCGTCTGCGGCCTCGGCCGCGCTAACGCCAGGGCGCAGGCTCGCGCCGGCGGCGGCGGCGAGGGCGAGCAGGCGCAGGAATTCGCGTCTTTGCATGGCTTGCTACTCACAAAAAAACGGGGCTTGGCCGAAACCAAGCCCCACTTGCTTCGATACCGCCCGCGGCTACTGGTTTACCGGCGAGGCCGGGTCCAGCAGGTAAGCCGTCAGGTCCTTGATGTCCTGCTCGGTCAGCGAGTGCGAGGTGCCGAAGCGCGGCATCTGGGTGCACAGGTTGAAGGCCTTCGAGTCGTAGATCTTGCCGTAGACGTACTTCTGGCCTTCCATTCCGGGCCGCACCTTGGCGTAGTGCTTCAGGCTTGGCCCGATGGTGCCGTAGGACTCCTGCTTGGGCGAGAGCTGGTGGCAGTTGTAGCAGCCGCCGCCGCGGTTCTCGCCCGGTTTTTCCTTCCAGGTCATGCCCTTGCCGCTGGCGGCGATCTTGGCCCCCTTCTTCCAGTCGCCCATGTACCTGCCGTCGGCCGGGTAGCGGATCATCGCCAGCTGGTCCGCCTCCATCTCTTTCACCTTCTTGGCGCTTGGCTTGTCGTGGGTGACCGTGCAAAGGTACTGCACGTCGTCCTGGTCGACGCGGCTCATCACGGCTTGCCCCTTGGCATGAAAGTCCTTGTGCAGGAGCGCGCGCACCTCGAGCGGCGTCGGCTCGGCCAGCGCGAGTTGGGCGGCCGCCAGCGCAGCCGCAAGGCCGCCGAGCGAAACGATAATGGTCTTGTTGATCATGCCGTCCTCCTCAGCGCTTGGTGCCCGGGCCGCGATAGACCGCGCCGTTGGCGTTCACTGCCATGTACATCGTGAGAGCAATGACGGCGTCCGAGCCGTAGGTGGGCTCGGGGAACCGCTGCTGCCTGAAGCAGTCGTTGATGCGCCATTCCATCGTCTTGAGCTGCGAATTGGAGACGCGATAGCCAGGCCAGGTCGTGTAGGTGGCGCGCGCCCCTTGCTTGCTGGAGAGCACGGGCAGCTCCTGCATGCGAATGCGCTTGTTCGGAGTTCCGTGGCACGACGCGCACGAGAAGTCCCACGGGCCCGCTCGATAGTGAAAGAGGGCCTTGCCCATTTCGTAGGACGCTTTTTCCTTCGCGTCCTTGGTGCTGACCTGCATCCGGACCCCGCGGGACTGCCCCGCAATGTACGCCGACAGGTACTCCATGTCGGAGGGCTTGTCGGCATTGCCGAACACGCGCTTGGTGGCCTCCTTCTCGGTGAATCCCTGCAAGGTCGTCATGCAGGTGACCAGCCGCGACTCGAGGTCCTGCACCCGCCCCGTATCCGCGAAGAAGCGCGGCAAGCGGGCATAGGCGCCCTTCAGCACGCCCGCGCCCATGCCGAGGTCGCAGCGCTCGAGCGAGACGCGGTTCGGGCCGCGCTTCGCTTTCCACAGATCGGCTCCTTCCAGCTCCCAGAGCTCGACCGGGCTGTTTGCCGCGGTCATGCGCTGATACTTCTGTATCTCCTTCCTTTCATCCTGCGCGTGGACGGTCGCCGCCGCGAATGCGAGCGCGGACGCGGCCAGCACGGCGCTTGTGCGAAGTGCGAGCATGTTTCCCCCTCCCCTTGTGATCAGGCGACTTCCGCTTCGGTCTTGTTGCTTTCGCCCTTGTTGTCGACCCAGCCGATTTCGACCTTGTCGCCCTTGCTGCCGCCCTTGACGCGGAACGCGAACACCGGGTTGCGCGAGACGGCCTGGCTGGTTTGCGCCTCGACGACCGTCTTGCCGTTGACCTTGACCGTGACGTTCTCGATGAAATGCGCCGGCACCAGCTTGCCTTGCGCCTTGCGCTGACCGGTCTCCATCGGATGGCTCATCAGCACCCGGATGTCGGTGTAGTCGCCCTTGAGCGTGGCGCGGATCTTCATTGGACCTGGCATGTTCTCCTCCTTGTCAGCCGCCGCAGCCGCCGATTGTGACCTTGACCTCCCGCATGGCGACGTAGTGCTTGCCGCCGGCCTCCGCGATGACGCGGATGTTGGAGGATTGCCCCATCTTCACGTTCAGCTTCACGTAGGGCAGCGCGCCTTCCATGAAGTTGAACTTGCTGGTGAGCGGGAAAGGGTTCTTGTCGATCACGACCGCGATCGAGGTCGTGCCCGGCACGTGGCTGGTGATCTCCACCGGCACCACGGCGCCGTTCTCGGCGATCTCGGGCACGTCGAGGAGCACTTCCTTGCTCGCCACGGCGTTGTCCGCGCCGATGCTCTTGAGCGCGTCGGCGACGTCCTTCTTCCTGAACGCGCCCTCGTCCCAGGTCGCGGCGAGCACCCGCTCGGGCTTGAGCAGCCCTGCCGCCAGCGCCGCGGCCAGCGCGCCGGTGGCGCCTGCGCTGCGCAAAACTACCCTGCGTCTTTCGTCCATGCTTCTCCTCCTTCCGGAATATCGCCCGGGTCTGGCGCCCGGGATCGATTCAATGATGGTGAAACGACCTTAGCTTACGACGCGATGCCCGACAAGAGTAATCCATCAAAATTACTTATTCCGCCAAAACGTGCGCTGCGCGATTCACTTGCGGCGGAAGCTGCCCGACTTGCCGCCGCGCTTTTCCTCCAGGCGTATGTCGTGCATGCTCATGGCGCGATCGACCGCCTTGAGCATGTCGTAGATCGTCAACAGTCCTGCCGCAACCGCGGTGAGGGCCTCCATCTCGACCCCGGTCTGGCCGCGGCACTCGACCGTGGCGGAAAGCGCGATCGAGGCGTGCACCTTGTCCGGCTCGAACTCGACCGCGACCCGCGTCAGCGCGATCGGGTGGGCAAGCGGAATGAGCTCGGCGGTGCGCTTGGCGGCCTGGATCGCGGCCACCCGCGCCACCCCGAGCACGTCGCCTTTGCGCGCGCTGCCTTCGAGTACCATGCGCAGGGTCGCCGGCAGCATCGAAATGCGCCCGGAGGCGACCGCGACACGATGGGTGCGCGCCTTGGCGCCTACGTCGACCATATGCGCGCGCCCCTGCGCGTCGAAGTGGGTCAGCTTGCGCGAGAGCTTTCGTTTCAGAGCGGCCTCCCTGCCGGGAACTTGCCCGGGCAGCGGGTATCATAATCGCATGCGTCGTTCCGCGCCGCTGCTGCTCGCGGCCTTCCTCGCCTTTTGCGTTCCCGTGCGCGCGCCCGCGCAGACCCAGAACCTGAACCTGCCGGATCTGGGCGGCGTCGCGGATATCGCGCTGTCGCCGCAGGCGGAGCGGCGCCTGGGCGAGAGCATCATGCGCGACATCCGGAACGATCCAAAGTACATCGAAGATCCGGAGATCACCGACTACCTCAACACGCTGGGCGACAAGCTGGTCAATGCGCTGCCCGGCGCAACCCAGGATTTCGAATTCTTCGGCATGCGCGATCCGACGATCAACGCTTTCGCGCTACCCGGAGGCTTCGTCGGCGTGAACACCGGGCTGATCAACATCGCGGACAACGAGTCCGAGCTCGCTTCCGTGCTGGCGCACGAGATCACGCACGTCACCCAGCGACATATCGCGCGCCTGCTCAGCCAGCAGCAGCAGATGCAGCTGCCGACGATGGCGGCGATGGTGGCGGCGATCCTGCTCGGCAATTCGCGCCCGGACCTCGCGGCGGGCGCCGCGGCCGCGGCGGGTGCGGGCAACGTGCAGGCGCAGATCAGTTATACCCGCAGCTACGAAGAGGAGGCCGACCGCATCGGCTTCCAGCGCCTGGTGGCGGCCGGATTCGACCCCCAGGGGATGCCGGAATTCTTCGAGAAGATGCAGCGCTACACGCGGCTGAGCGAGGACGGCAGCGTTCCGACCTACCTGCGCGACCACCCGGTGACCACCGAGCGCATCGCCGACGCCGAGAATCGCGCCGCGCACGTGCCCTACCACCAGCACGCCGACAGCGTCGATTTCGCGCTGGTGCGCGCCAAGCTGCGCGCGCAGACCGGCGATGCGGACGACCAGGTGACCTACTTCCGCGACGCGCTGCGCGACGGGCGCTACGCGAACCAGGGGGCCACGCGCTACGGCCTGGTGG
>JBAUTD010000013.1:0-3359 GCA_049582045.1 Burkholderiales bacterium | reverse complement strand
GCGCTGCGCGGAGCGCAGTTCGTGGTCGCGCTGTCGGCGTTCAAGAGCGCCGCGGCGGACTACGCGCAGGTGATGCTGCCGATCGCGCCGTTCAGCGAGACGCCCGGCAGCTTCGTCAGCACCGAGGGGCGGCTGCAGACCTTCCACGCCGCGGTGCGCCCGCTGGGCGAGGCCCGCCCGGCCTGGAAAGTGCTGCGCGTGCTCGGCACGCTGCTCGGCGTGCAGGGCTTCGAGTACGACAGCTGCGAGCAGGTGCGCGAGGAATGCCTGCGCGGCAAGGACATCGCCGCGCGGCTTTCGAATTCGGTTTCACATGAAAAGACTTCTTCATCGACCAAGCCTGCCGGTCTGCAGCGCATCGCCGAGGTGCCGATCTACTTCGCCGATCCGCTGGTGCGCAGGGCGCCCTCGCTGCAGAAGACGCGCGACGCCCAGCCGCCGCGCGCCTGGATGAACTCGAAGCTGATGGCGAAGCTCGGCGTCGCCGCCGGCCAGCCGGTGCTGGTGAAGCAAGGGCAGGGCGAGGCGCGCCTCGCGGCCGCGCTGGACGACCGGCTCCCCGACGAATGCGTGCGGGTGGCTGCGGCGCACCCTTCGACCGCAGGGCTGGGCGCGATGTTCGGCACCGTGACGCTCGAGAAGCTGGCGGTGGGGCAGGCGGCCTGAATGACCGACTGGCTCCTTACCCGCTCGGTCTCCTGGTTCGGCTCCGAATGGGGCCCCGCGCTCTACACGACCGCGGCCGACATCGTGTTCATCGTCGCGATCGTGCTGCCGCTGATGCTGTGCGTGGCCTACCTCACGCTGTGGGAACGCAAGCTGATCGGCTGGATGCAGATCCGCATCGGCCCCAACCGGGTCGGTCCGCGCGGACTGCTGCAGCCGATCGCCGACGCGGTCAAGCTGCTCTTGAAGGAAATCATCGTCCCGACCAACGCCGACCGGAGCCTGTTCATCCTCGGCCCGATCATGATGATCGCGCCGGCGGTGGCGGCCTGGGCGGTGGTGCCGTTCGCGCCCGAGGTGGTGCTGGCGAACGTCAACGCCGGGCTGCTCTACCTGATGGCGCTGACCTCGATGGGCGTCTACGGCGTGATCATCGCCGGCTGGGCGTCGAACTCGAAGTACGCCTTCCTCGGCGCGATGCGCTCGGCGGCCCAGATGGTGTCCTACGAGATCGCGATGGGCTTCGCGCTGGTGGTCGTGCTGATGGTCTCGGGCAGCCTGAACATGTCGGACATCGTGAACGCCCAGGGCCGGGGGATGTTCGCCTCCATGGGCATCAACTTCATGTCCTGGAACTGGCTGCCGCTGCTTCCGATCCTGGTGGTGTACTTCGTCTCCGGCGTGGCCGAGACCAACCGCGCGCCGTTCGACGTGGTCGAGGGCGAGTCGGAGATCGTCGCCGGGCACATGATCGAGTACTCGGGCATGGCGTTCGCGCTGTTCTTCCTCGCCGAATACATGAACATGATCCTGATCAGCACGCTGACGGCGGTGATGTTCTTCGGCGGCTGGCAGCCGCCGATCGACTCGGCGCTGTTCAACGCGGTGCCGCCGTTCGCCTGGCTGCTCGCTAAGGTATTCGTCATCGTATCGATGTTCCTTTGGATCCGCGCCACCTTCCCGCGCTACCGCTACGACCAGATCATGCGGCTGGGCTGGAAGATCTTCATCCCGGTGACGCTCGTCTGGCTGGCGGTGATCGGGGCGTGGATGCAGACGCGCTGGAACATCTGGAGCTAGGAGGCGAGATGAAACGCATCGCCGAATTCTTCAAGTCCTTCCTGCTGCTGGAGCTGGTGCGCGGGCTGATGCTCACCGGGCGGCACGCCTTCGCGCGCAAGATCACGGTGCAGTTCCCGGAGGAGAAGACGCCGCAGAGCCCGCGCTTTCGCGGCCTGCACGCGCTGCGCCGCTACCCGAACGGGGAGGAGCGCTGCATCGCGTGCAAGCTGTGCGAGGCGGTCTGCCCCGCGCTGGCCATATACATCGAGTCGGAGCAGCGCGACGACGGCACGCGCCGCACCACGCGCTACGACATCGACCTGATCAAGTGCATCTACTGCGGCTTCTGCGAGGAGGCCTGCCCGGTGGATGCCATCGTCGAGACCCGGATCTTCGAGTTCCACGGGGAGAAGCGCGGGGATCTGTACTACACCAAGCCGATGCTGCTCGCGGTCGGCGATCGCTACGAGGAACAAATCGCGAAGGACCGCGCGGCGGACGCCGCATACCGATAAGCAACAAGAACGAATGTTCGAGACCTTTCTCTTCTACGCCTTCTCGGCGATCCTGGTGCTGGCCGCGCTGCGCGTGATCACCGCGCGCAACCCGGTGCACAGCGCCATGTTCCTGGTGCTGTCGTTCTTCACCGCGGCGGGCATCTGGCTGCTGCTGCGCGCGGAGTTCCTCGCCATCGCCCTGGTGCTGGTGTACGTCGGCGCGGTCATGGTGCTGTTCCTGTTCGTGGTGATGATGCTCGACATCAACCTGGAGCGGCTGCGCGAGGGCTTCTGGCGCAACCTGCCGCTCGCCATCGTGGTGGGCGGGATCCTGGTGTTCGAGATGGTGGCGCTGCTCGCGCGCCAGGTGTTCGAGGCGGCGCCCGCGGCCGAGCGGGGCCCCGGCTACAGCAATACCAGGGAGCTCGGGCTGCTGGTCTACACCCACTACGCCTACGCGTTCGAGGTCTCCGCGGTCATCCTGCTGGTGGCGATCATCGCGGCGATCGCGCTTACGCTGCGCCGGCGCAAGGACACGCGCTACCAGAACCCCTCCGAGCAGGTGAAGGTGCGGCGCGAGGACCGCGTGCGGCTGATCTCGATGCCGGCGGAAAAGGACGAATGATGGGCCCGCTCACCCTGAATCACTACCTGGTGCTCGGCGCCGTGCTGTTCTCGATCAGCGTGGTGGGGATCTTCCTCAACCGGCGCAACATCATCATCCTGCTGATGGCGATCGAGCTGATGCTGCTCGCGGTGAACATGAACTTCATCGCCTTCTCGCACTTCCTCGGCAACCCCGCCGGGCAGGTGTTCGTGTTCTTCATCCTCACCGTCGCCGCCGCGGAGTCGGCGATCGGGCTGGCGATCCTGGTGGTCCTGTTCCGCAACCTGAACACGATCGACGTCGAGGACCTGGATTCCCTGAAAGGCTGAGACGCGCCCATGATCGCGATGAAGACCCTCTACCTGATCGTGCCGCTGGCGCCGCTCGCGGGCGCGATCGTCGTCGGGCTGTTCGGCCCGCAGCTGGGCCGCGCGGCGTCGCATTGGCTGTGCATACTCGGCGTGGCCATCGCGATGGTCGCGTCGTACTTCATCTGGGGCGACGTGCGCGCCGGCCACGTCTTCAAC
>JBAUTD010000012.1:0-5300 GCA_049582045.1 Burkholderiales bacterium | reverse complement strand
GCGCTCGCCCCGGACATCGCCGCAGCCGTGCTCGAGCTGGTGCCCGAGACGCTCGCGCCCGTGCTGCTCGCCGAGGCCGAGCCGGCGATGGCGGTCGCGGTGCTGGCGCAGCTCGAGCCCAAGCTGCGCGCGCGCATGCTCAAGCTGCTCGACGCTCAGGTCGCGCGCGAGCTGCGCGCGCTGCTCAAGTACCCGGAGGACTCGGCCGGCCGCATCATGGACCCGCAGGTGAGTCCGGTGCGCGAGGACCACACCGTGGCCGAAGCGCTGACGCGGCTGCGCGCGCTCAAGCGCCGCGGCCTGCGCGAAATGTTCGTGGTAAACGCCGACGGCGTGCTCACTGGCCGGGTCGAGATCCAGGATCTCGCGGTGAGCGACGACGGGCAGAAAGTGCGCGAGCTGGTGCGCCCGCCGGGCCCGACCGTGCACGACCTGGATCCGCGCGAAGAGGTGGTCGCGGTGCTGCAGCAAAGCCCGATCTCCACCCTGCCGGTGCTGAACCACGCCGGGCGCCCGGTCGGGGTCATCCGCCAGGCCGCGCTGGTCTCGGCGATCGAGGAGGAAGCGAGCGCCGACCTGCTTACCATGGTGGGCGCAAGCCGCGACGAGCGCGCGCTGTCGGGCCCGATGACCGGCGTGCGCAAGCGCCTCGCCTGGCTGCAGATCAACCTGCTCACCGCCTTTCTCGCGGCATCGGTGGTCGGCATGTTCGAGGGCCTGATCGCCAAGTTCACCGCGCTCGCGGTGCTGCTGCCGGTGGTCGCAGGCCAGTCGGGCAACGCCGGCGCGCAGGCGCTCGCGGTGACGATGCGCGGCCTGTTCCTGCGCGAGATCACCCTGCGCCACCTGCCGCGCGTGCTCGGCAAGGAGGCCGCCACCGGCCTGATGAACGGCTTCGCGGTGGCCGCGACCACCGCGCTCGGGGTCTACGTCTGGAGCCGCTCGCCCGGCCTCGCGCTGATCCTCGCGATCGCGATGGTGGTCTCGATGATCATCGCCGGCATCGCCGGCGCGCTGGTGCCGATGCTGCTCGAGCGATTCGGCCAGGACCCCGCGACCGCCTCGTCGATCATCCTCACCACCGTGACCGACTGCACCGGCTTCTTCTCCTTCCTCGGCACCGCGACCCTGCTCTCGGCGCTGCTGAACTGAGCCCGCGCGGCTAGTCCTGCGACACGAACTTCGCGCCGAATACCGGCTCTTTGTGCGGGATCGGCGGCAGGGCCCAGGTGCCGGTGGCGGGCGGGCGGATGTTGGCGTCGACGTGGACGTCGAGCAGGCAGGGCTTGCCGAGCCTGATCGCGTGCTCGAGCGCACCGGCGAAGTCCTGCGATTTCTTCACCGTCACGCCCTCGACGCCCGCGGCGCGCGCCCAGGCGGCGAAGTCGGGGTTGTAGGGCTTGCCTTCGGGGCCTTCGTAGAAGCCGGTGCCGATCTCGCGCCCGTCGAACAAACCATATTGGATGTCGCGGATCGCGGCCCAGGAGAAGTTGTTCCACACCAACCAGACGGCGGGGATGTTGTACTCGACCGCGGTGCACAGCACGTGCGGCACCATGGTGAAGCCGCCGTCGCCGCAGATCGACACGCAGACCTTGTCCGGCGCGGCGAGCTTGGCGCCCAGGATCGAGCTCGGACCGAACCCCATGCCCGAATAGCCCCAGGTGTTGAGCATCGTCTGCGGCCGGCGCGCGTTCCAGAACTGCATGTACCAGTTGTGGTGCACGCCCGAGTCGAGCGAGATGATCGCGTCCTCGGGCAGCACGGCCTGGCAGTCGGCGACCACGCGCTCGGGCCGCATCGGGCTCGCGTGGATGTCGAAGTTCGGCCGCACGAAGTCGTCCCACTCCTTCTTCCAGCCGTCGATCTGCGCGCGCCACTGCGCCAGGCGCGGGCCGCCCGCGTCCTTGCGCGCGGCGAGCGCGCCGAGCAGCTGTTCGACGAAGGCCTTCGCGTCGGCGAGGATCGCGAGGTCGGGCGGGTAGTTGCGCCCCAGCTCGGCGTCGTCGACGTCGACGTGGATCAGCTTGGTGCGGGGAAAGTTCCACGAGTAGCCCGGCGTCCACGACGACGAGGAGCGGTCGTCGAAGCGCGCGCCCAGGGCGAGCACCAGGTCGGCGTGGCGGCCGGCCTGGTTCGCCGGGTAGGCGCCGTTGCGGCCGATGAACCCCAGCGACAACGGGTCCTCCATGTCGAGGCAGCCCATGCCGTTGGGCGAGCTGATGACCGGGATCGAGAGCTTCTTCGCCAGCGCAGTCAGCTCGCGCGAGGCTTCCGACAGCGTCACGCCGTGGCCGATGAACATCACCGGGCGCTTCGCGGCGAGCAGCAGCTCGAGCGCCTTGTTCAGCGCCTCGTTCGAGGCCCCGCTGCGGCGCGTGAGATACCCGTCCCAGGGCGCTTCGAGCTGGGCCTCGGTCTCCTCGCGGAAGACGTTGAACGGGATGTCGACGTTGACCGGCCCCGGGCGGCCGCTGGTCATGGTGGTCGCGGCCTGGCGCAGCGCGAGCGGCAGCATCTCGGCGCGCGTGGGCTGGAAGCTCCTCTTCACCACCGGGCGCACCACGTTCGGGTAGTCGGCCTGGTTGTGGCGGTTCAATTCCTGGAACGGGCCGCGGTTGAACTGCGAGGTCGGCACGTTGGCGGTGATCGCAAGCAGCGCCGAGGAGTCGGTCTGCGCCACCGCGAGCGCCATGATGAGATTGGCCGAGCCCGGCCCGGTCGAGGTCAGCGTCGCCACCGGCTTGTGCTTCACCCTGAAGTAGCCGTCGGCCATGTGGCCCGCGACCTGCTCGTGGCGCGGCGACACCAACTTCACCTTGTCGGCCACGTCGTACAGCGCATCGAGCAGCCCGACGTTGCCGTGGCCGCAGATGCCGAACACGTAGGGGATCTTCTCCTTGACCAGGAACTCCGCGATGAGCTCCGCGCCTTTTCTCTTTGCCATGCTTGCTCCCTTGTCAGGACGCCGCGCTCGTGCCGGCGATCTTGCCGAACACCGCACCGTTGGTGAGCCCGGTGCCGCCGGGATAGTTGAAGTAGAAGATGCCCCCGACCAGCTCGCCCGCGGCGTACAGGCCGGGAATCGGCTCGCCGTCGGTGGAGAGCACCTGCGCACCGGTGTTGATGCGCAATCCGCCGAAGGTGAAGGTGATGCCGCAGGTCACCGCGTAGGCCTCGAAGGGCGGCGTGTCGAGCGTGTTCGCCCAGTTCGACTTCGGGATCGCGAGACCCTGCGTGCAGCGCCCGTCCTTCACGTTCGGGTTGAACGGAATGTCCTGCCGCACGGCGGCGTTGTAGGTCTTCAGTTCCGCCAGCGCGGCCTTGCCGTCGGTGTCCTCGAGCTTCGCGCACAGCTCTTCGAGCGTGCTCGCCGTGTGCTTGGTCACCTGCCGGATCTTGTATTCGTCCCTGAGCTGCGGCTTCACCTTGGCGTCGAAGACCTGCCAGGCGAACTGCCCGGGCTGGCCCAGGATCACGCGGCCGTACTTGGCGTAGGTGTAATTGCGAAAGTCCGCGCCCTCGTCCACGAAGCGCTTGCCCTGGGCGTTGATGTACACGCCCCAGGGATAGGAGTGCTTCTGGAACTGGTCGCCGATCGCGAGATCGCCGAATTCGGGCGCGTTCCTTTCCCAGGCCACCGCGTGGCAGCCCGACCAGTTGCCCACCGGCGCCGCGCCGATGTCGAGCGCCATGCGGATCACGTCGCCGGTGTTGAAGCGCGTGCCGCGCACCTTCGCGAGCTCCCAGCCCGGACCGAGGTAGCGCGCGCGCCACTCGGGGTTCGCCTGGAAGCCTCCGGCGGCGAGCACCACGCTCTTGGCGCGCACTTCCACCGTCTTGCCCGCGCGTTTGACGCGAACGCCCTGCACGCCCTCGTCGCCGGCGACCAGGCCCGTCGCGCGCGCCGAGTACCAGATCTCGATGCCGTTCTTCTTCGCGGCATTGGTGAGCGAATCCACGAGCCCGGGGCCTCCACCGACCGCCTCGACCGTGAGGCCGCCCCAGAACTTGAATCTGCCGCCGATGTTGAACGCCTGGCGGCCCCAGGCCGCGGTGAAGCGCACGCCCTTCGAGCGCATCCACGCCACGGTGTCCATGCTGCGCTTGACCAGCAGCTCGGTCAGGTCCGGGTCGCAACGGAACTCGGTGACGCGCGCCATGTCGTCGAGGAACTGCTCCTCGGTGTAGGTGCCGAAGTCCGTGCGCGCGATCTCCTCGGGCGACAGGTCGGGCATCGCGCGCTTGAGGTCTTCCACGCCGTTGTAGGCCACGCGCATCAGCCCGGCGGTGAAGCGCGAGTTGCCTCCCGCCTCGTCCTCGGTCGCGCGCTCGAGCACGAGCACCTTGCCGACCTTCTCGCGCGCGGCGAGCGCGGCGCAGAACGCGGCGTTGCCGCCACCCACCACTACGACGTCCCAGCTCGACGTGCTCATCGTCCTACCTTCTTTCCCCGAAAGCTTTTCATCCTATCAAATTGCGATTCACAATGGCGGCGAACTGGCGAACCTGGAGTATGATCGCCCGATGGCCGACACGGAAACGAAGCTCGCCGAAGGCGCCGCCGAGCCGGCGAAGGAGCGCGGCGGCATCCAGTCGATCGAGCGCGCCTTCGCGATCCTGGAGGAAGTCGCGCGTCACCGCGACGGCATCGGCCTGGCGGAGCTCGCCAAGCGGGTCGGGCTGCACAGCAGCACCACCTTCCATCTGGTGCGGACCATGGCGCAGCTGGGCTACGTCAGCCAGCCCAGGGACTCCAAGAAGTATCGCATCGGCAGGCGGCTGTTCACCCTTGCCGCCGGCGCGCTGGACGAGGTCGAGCTGGTGAACATCGCCACGCCGGTGCTCGAGAAGCTCACGCTCGAGACCGGCGAGTCGAGCCATTTCGCGATCCGCTCGGGCGACGACATCGTCGTGGTGGCGAAGACCGCCGGCAGCGGAATGTTCCAGCTCGTCGACCGCTCCGGGGCGGTGCGCCCGGCGCATGCGACCGCGCTCGGCAAGGTGCTGCTCGCCGCGCTCGAGCCGCCCGAGATCGAGCGCCTGCTGGGCGCGCACGAGCTGCGCAGCTTCACGCCCAAGACCATCGTCGAGCGCGAGGCGCTCAAGCGCGAGCTCGAAGAAGTGCGCAAACGGGGCATCGCCTTCGACGACGGGGAGTTCGACGCGGAGGTGCGCTGCGTCGCGGTTCCGGTGCGCGACTTCGCCGGCCGCGCAAGCGGCGCGGTCGGCATCTCGGGGCCGATCTGGCGCCTGTCGCTGCAGGCCCTGCAGGACAAGTCGGCGAGAGTGCGCGCGGC
>JBAUTD010000011.1:0-5907 GCA_049582045.1 Burkholderiales bacterium | reverse complement strand
TCCTGGTGCATGCGGATGGTGCCGTACATGCCGTTGTTCACCACTATCGCGATCACCGCGCTTCCGTATTGCACCGCGGTCGCGAATTCCTGGCCGTTCATCAGGAAATCGCCGTCGCCGCACACCGCCACCACAGTGCGCTGGGGCGCGATGAGTTTCGCCGCGACCGCTGCCGGAAGTCCGTAGCCCATCGAGCCGTTCATCGGCCCGAGGTGGGTGCGATAGCCCTTGTAGCAGTAGTAGCGGTGCACCCAGCCCGCAAAATTGCCCGCGCCGCTGGACATGATCGCATCCTCGGGCAGCGTCGCGCCGAGCCATTTCACGATCTGGGCGAACTGCAGCTTGCCGGGGATCGACAGCGGCTGCGTCCAGGCCTCGTACTCCGCACGTGCCGCGCGCGTGGACTCGCGCCATCGCGTGCCGTCGAGCTTCACGCCCGCGAGCGCTTCGATGAACTGATCGGCCCCCGAATTGATCGGCAGCGTCGCGTGATATACGCGCCCGAGCTCCTCGGCGCCGGGGTGGACGTGGATCAGCGTCTGCCTGGGTGTTGGCGCGTTCAGCAGCGAATAGCTGCTGGTGCTTGCTTCGCCCAAGCGCGCGCCTAGCGCGAGCAGCACGTCGGCGTCCTTGATGCGCTGCGCGAGCTTCGGGCTGATCGCGAGGCCGACGTCGCCGGCGTAGCTCGGGCTGCGGTTGTCGAACAGATCCTGGCAGCGAAACTCCGTTCCGACGGAAAGGCCGTTCGCCTCGATCCATTGACGCAGCGTGTCGCGGGCGACCCGCGACCAACCGCCGCCGCCGAGCAGCACGAAAGGGCGTGATGCGCCGGCGAGCAGACGTTCGAGCTCGCGCATGTCGCTTGGGGCGGGCGCAGGCCGCACGACTTTGTAACGCGGCGCGTCTGGGACGGTAGCTTCCGAAAACAGCATGTCCTCGGGCAGTGCGAGCAGCACCGGTCCGGGGCGCCCTGCCATCGCAGTGTGGAAGGCGTGGCTCACATACTCGGGAATGCGCTCCGCGCGGTCGATCTGCCCCACCCACTTCGTCATCTGCCCGTACATGCGTCGATAGTCGATCTCCTGGAAGGCTTCGCGCTCGGCGAAGTCGGTTCCAACCTGGCCGACGAACACCACCATCGGCGTCGAGTCCTGGAAGGCGGTATGTACGCCGATCGCTCCGTTGCTGGCGCCGGGGCCGCGCGTGACGAAAAGCACGCCCGGCTCGCCCGTGAGCTTGCCGTAGGCGTCCGCCATGTACGAGGCGCCGCCCTCTTGCCGGCAAACGATGAATTGGAGCCGATCCCTCAGGTCGTAGAACCCATCCAGCACCGGCAAATAGCTTTCTCCCGGTACCCCGAAGGCGAGCTTCACTCCTTGCGCGGCCAGGGCGTCTGCGAGGATCTTCCCGCCGTGCCGCGGGGTCGGTCGGGCGCCGGTCATGGTTCACCGAGCCACGTACCGTGCGCTACGGTGTATTCCCTGTTCGACGCGGACCTCATGGGGATATTCTGTCTCAATTCAGAGGAACCTTACCAGCTAGCCGTAGACTTTGTGCGGAAGCCACAGACCGATCTGGGGAAACCAATAGAGTATCGCGATCGCGAGCAGCTGCAGCATCATGAAGGGCATCATCCCGACGAATATCTGCCTGAGCGTCACGCTGGGCGGGGCGATCGCGCGCAGGTAGAACGCCGCCATCGCCACAGGAGGGGAAAGGTAGGACGTCTGAAGATTGAGCGCCACCAGCAGTCCGAATAGCAGTGGATTCATGCCGAAGTGATCCAGCAACGGCAGAAAGATGGGCACAAAAATGACGATGATTTCCGCCCAATCCAACGGCCAGCCCAGGAAGAAAATGATCGCCTGCGACAGGATCATGAACTCCGCGGGCGACAGGTTGTGCGAGAGCACCCAGTGCTCGACCAGCTCCTGCCCGCCCAGCAGCGCGAATGCCGCCGAGAACACGCTCGAGCCGACGAACAGCCAGCACACCATGGCGGATGTCTTGGTGGTGAGGTAAAGCGCCTCTTTGAAGATCCTGAAGTTCAGCTGGCGGTACGCCACCGCGAGCAGGAAGCCGCCGAGCGCGCCGACGCCTGCCGCCTCGGTTGGCGTTGCCAGGCCGAATATGATGGTGCCGAGCACGGCCACGATCAGCGCGGCGAGCGGAAAGAACGAGACCAGGAGCATCTTGAACATTTCCAGTCGCTGCACCGTGAGCCACGCGTAGTAGGCCACGACCGCCGCCGTTCCCGCCGCCAAGGCGAGCCAGAAGAATCCTGAGGCGTGGATCGTCGTGGCTGTCCTCTGGCCAAGGACGCCCGTCGCCTCTTGGCTCAAGAGTCCCGCGCCGGCTTCGGTCGAAGAGGTCGTCCATCCTCGGTATGCCGCGTACGTAAGGGCGGCGAATGCCAGCAGCGGCAAGGCCGCCAATCCGAGGTCGATGACCAGGTTCACCCTCGGCGTCTTGGCGTTGTCCCGATACATGAGCGCGTGAACGAGCGCGGGCAGTGCGCGTCGAGGCGCAGCGCCAGTGCTCTTGCCGGCGTAGCGCGGAAGCGGCAGCTCGCGTTGCGATCGAGGCAACGGCGGCGCCAGGTGCGGGCGGATCTTGACCAGAACAATGACGTACAGCACGTACAACCCGGCCAGCATGAAGCCCGGTAGCAGCGCGCCGGCGTAGAGTTGAACTACGGAGACTCCAGCGGTGGCGCCGTAGACGATGAGCATGATGGACGGCGGAATCAGAATTCCGAGGCAGCCGCCTGCGGCGATCGCGCCCGCGCAGAGTGAAGGCTCGTACCCTGCCCGAAGCATCGCCGGAAATGCCAACAGGCCCATGACGGTCACGACGGCGCCGATGATGCCGGTCGCGGTGGCAAACACCGCGCAGGTAATCAGCGTTGCCACCGCCAGGGCGCCCGGCATCCACGCAAGGGCGACGTGCAGGGATCGATAGAGTTTTCCGATCAGGTTCGCGCGTTCCACCAGGTAGCCCATGAACAGGAACAGAGGAATGGCAATGAGCGCGTCGTTGGTCATGATCGCGTATGCCCGCTGCACCACGAGGTTCAGGGTCATACCGACGTCGCCCCTGTAGGCATAGAGCGCGAACAAGACGCCCATTCCCATGAGAGTAAAGGCGGCCGGAAAGCCAAGCATGATGGCCACGACGACGAGGACCAACATCAGCAGTCCGACGTGACCGCTCGTCATGTTCGCGGGCGAGGGAAACAAGGCGGCGCACGCGACGAAGAGGACCAACAGTAGGCCGAGGCCGACCTTCAGCTCGAGCTTCATCCCTCCACCTCCCGCTCGCTTCGGGTGCGCTGCTGCAATTCGTCCAGGTCGACCTCCTGCACATCCGGCGCTCGCGCCGGCCACGCACCGCTCGCCAGGCATGCCAGGCAGCGCAAGATCTCGGCTATCCCCTGCAGAAGCAGCAGCACCCCGGCTAGCGGGATCACGGACTTGAACGGGTAGACCACGAGACCGTCGGGCGTGAGAGGCGAACCTTCATGGATCGCCCACGAGTCGGAAGCAAAGGTGTAGCCCGCGAACGCCAGTGCTGCCACACCCGGCAGAAAGAACAGTACATAGAGGGCAAGGTCCAGTCCTGCCTGCTGTCTGGGCGTCAGTGACCCGTACAGAAGGTCGCCACGCACGTGGGCGTTCTTGGCGAGTGCGTATGCTCCGGCCAGCATGAAGAGCGTGCCGTAAAGCATATAACTCGCGTCGAATGCCCAATCGTGGGGGCGGCCAAGCACGTACCGCGAGAACACCTCGAACGCGATCACCGCGGTCAGTAGTGCAATCAGCCACGCGGTTGCATGGCCGACCCAAACACTGAGAGCGTCAACGTAACCGATCAGTCTGGTCAGGTTGCCGGTGGCCCGCTTCGCGCGCAGCCGCAAGTTTCGCATTTACCTCGCCGTGCAGCGACCATGGCCACGCATGGGCCGAGAAGCTGCGTCGATGTCAGATCAGGCTATCGGCCCTTTGCCGAAATAGTGCGCATATGCGGCTTTCTGATCGGCCGTTACCTCATTGCCCCAATAAACGACGCGTCTGGCCCAGGCTCTTTGCGACTCCACGACTTTGGCAAAGAGCGGGTTTGCCTTGGAGCGCTTTTCGATCACGCGGCTCCAGGCTTTGAGTTGCGCATCCAGTATCGGCTTCGGCGTAAGCGCCGTTTTCACGCGCTGCTCGGTCTGAAGCACCAGGAAGTCCTTTGACATCCGGTCCATGGCCTTCCATGGCGCCTCCGCACTGGAGGCGTGGGCCGCCAATTTGAGCACCGTCTTCAAATCGGCCGGAACGGCTTCGTACTTCTTCCGGTTGATCATCACCTCGAAGAAATTGTCGGCCTGGTGATAGCTTTGCTGATAATAGAACTTGGCCACGTCCGGAAAGCCCATGGTCCGATCGTCCGTGGCATTGGCGAACTCGGCTCCATCCAGCACGCCGCGGTCGATCGACGGGACGATGTCCGGTGGCGCCATCTGCACCGCCGTCATTCCAAGTTCCTTGCACAGATCCACCGCCAGGCCGGAGGTGCGGAATTTCAGGCCGTGAAGGTCTTCCAGGGTTCTGATCTCCCGCTTGAACCAGCCGAGCGGCTCGCAGGGGATCGGCGAAAAAAGCAGGCTCACAAGGTCCAGGTTCGCCGCTCTCTGGACCTCGGCGTACAGTTCCTTGCCGCCGCCATATTCAACCCAGCCCAGGAGCTGATTGCTGTCCATGGCGAAATCGGGGCCCGATCCATACAGGCCAAAGGCGGTGTTCTTGCCAAACCAGAAGCCCGGAATTCCATGGCCGCCGTCGAGGACGCCTTTGTTCGCGGCGTCGATGATCTGCAGGCCTGGCACCACCGACCCCGCCGGCAGCATCTCTATCTTGAGTCTCCCGCCGGACAGGTCGCCCACGTTCCTGGCCCAGTCCACCGCAAATTCATGAAAGATGGACTTGGACGGCCAAGTGCTCTGGAACCTCCACCTGATGTTCGACTGGGCGCGCACGACCGTCGGGAAGCCCAATGCAACGGACCCCGCCGCGGTGCCGAGAAACTTGCGTCGCGAAGAGACGGCGCTTGTCTGGTCGCGGTTCCCCCGCAAGAAGACTTCTTGCCTTGAGACTTTCCTCGAAGTGGGGCTCATTTGGCTACTCCTGCGGATGAAATGGTTTCCAAGATATTGTTCACTTGTCGACCTCGCTTCCCGGCCCGAGCCGGCGATGCCGGGGCGCGTGCGCGCAATCTATTCGATGCATCAGTGGCGAAGTTTGACGTGGGGCAAGAGCGCGCGCCGAAGTGCGCAAGAGATTGTGAAAAAGGGCGGAGCGATCCTGATTCGCGCGAGCCCCTGCGGGCTGAAAGCATGGGGGAGATACGCGTGCTTCGCGATTCGGACACAACGGCACTCATCACGCACTCCGCAGCGTCGGGTCGGGAATCTGCAGTGTAGTAAGCGGTGCCAGGCCCGGATATGATTACCTTGGACTAAGTTGTGTCTTCTTTGATTTCTGGTAAACCCGAGAAGCCGGCACGACGGCAAGCGTCACCGTCTCATGTCAGAGGAAAGTGCGTTGAACAAGGCATTTGTGCGTCACACGCATTTCGAGCCGGCGCATCGACGCGAGCCCACGTCGGGAAACGCACGGGTCGTTGCGCGCTGTTTCGTCGCCGTTACGGCTTTCTGTGCACTCAACGCGCACGCCGACGCGACGCCAGCCGATTTTTCACCGCGGATTTGGCTGAACCCGGGCGTGTATTCGCTCCACTTCGATCGCAGCAAGCACCTGCGCGACGATAATGTCGGCCTGGGCATCGAGGTCGCGCTTGCGCCGGATCATTCCGTGATGGCCGGGTCGTTCATAAACAGCAATCGGGCCCGGTCCCGCTACGCGG
>JBAUTD010000010.1:0-1893 GCA_049582045.1 Burkholderiales bacterium | reverse complement strand
CGCGGTGGCGATGGTGGTGGCTGCGACGCGCGACCAGGCGCGCGACGCGGCCGAGCTGGTCGAGGTCGACTGGGATCCTCTGCCGGCGGTCGCGGACCTGCCGACCTCCGCGAGCGGCAAGGGACCGGTGGTCTGGCAGCCCGCGTTCACTCCCGAATACGGCAATATCGCGGCGATTTACCGCATGGGCGAGCGCGACAAGAGCGACGCCGCGTTCGCGGCCGCCGCACGCGTGGTCAAGCTCAGGGTGGTCAACAACCGCGTGGTCGCCAACCCGCTCGAGCCGCGCGCGCTGGCGGCGCAGTTCGATCCCGCGAGCGGCCGCTTCACTCTGTATTGCCCGACGCAGAACACGCACACCGTGCGCGGGCAGCTGGCCAAGGTGTTCAAGCTCGACGAGGACCGGCTGCGCATCGTCTGCACCGACCTGGGCGGCGGCTTCGGCGCGCGCGGCTACGCCTACCCGGAGCACGCCGCGCTGTGCTTCGCCGCGCGCGAGCTCGGGCGGCCGGTCAAATGGCGCGCCGACCGCTCGGAGAACTTCCTGTCCGAAGTGCATGGCCGCGACAGCGTGACCGAAGCCGAGCTCGCGATCGACCGCGAGCAGCGCTTCACCGCGCTGCGAATCCGCACCCTGGCCAATATCGGCGCCTACGCATCGAACTTCGGCGCCTGCGTGCCGGCGATGTCGGGCGTGCGCGCGCCGACCGGGGTGTACGCGATCCCCGTCATCGACCACGAGGTGCGGATGCTGTTCACCCACACCGGGCCGGTGGACGCCTACCGCGGCGCCGGGCGCCCGGAGATGGGCTACCTGCTCGAGCGGCTGGTGAGTCGCGCCGCGCGCGAGCTCGGCGCCGATCCGATCGCGCTGCGCACGAAGAACATGATCGCGCCGGCGCAGATGCCCTACAGGAACCCGGCCGGCCAGACCTACGATTGCGGCGATTTCGCCAAGGTGCTCAAGGAGGCGATGGTGGCGGCCGACTGGGACGGCTTCGGCGCGCGCAAGGCGGCGGCCGCGAAGCGCGGCATGCTCTATGGGCGCGGCCTCGCGTGCTACATCGAGATCACCGGCAGCGCGCGCGTGACCGAAGCGGTCAACCTCACCGTCGAGGCCGACGGCACGGTGACGCTGGTCTCCGGCACGCAGCAAATCGGCCAGGGCATCCAGACCTCGTACGCCCAGATCGTGGCCGAGCTGCTCGGCGTGCCGCCCGAGGCGGTGCGCGTGATCCAGGGCGACACCGATGTCGCGAAATCGGGCGGCGGCGCGGGCGGCTCGAGGAGCCTGCAGGTCGGCGGCAGCGCCGCGCTGGTGGGCTCGCGCAAGCTGATCGAGGAGGGCAAGGCGCTCGCGGCCAGGGAGCTCGAGGCGGCTGCGGTCGACATCGAGTTCGCCGCCGGACGCTTTCGCATCGCCGGCACCGATCGCTCGATCGGGCTATCCGATCTCGCCGCGAAGCAGCCCGGGCGGCGCATCGCGATCACGCACAGCGAGACGGTGAAGGGGCAGACCTGGCCCAACGGCTGCCAGATCTGCGAGGCGGAAATCGATCCCGACACCGGCCTCGTGCGACTGGCCCGCCTCGCCGCGGTGGATGACGTCGGGCGCGTGATGAATCCGCTGATCGCCGAAGGGCAGGTGCACGGCGGCATGATGCAGGGCATCGGCCAGGCGCTGATGGAGCAATCGGTCTACGACGAGACCGGGCAGCTGCTCACCGGCTCATTCATGGACTACGCGATGCCGCGCGCCGACCTGGTGCCCGAGCTCGCGACCGGCTTCGACGAGTCGGTGCCGAGCGCGCTCAATCCGCTGGGGGCCAAGGGCGTCGGCGAAGCGGGCTGCCACGGCGCGATGCCGGCGGTGGTCAACGCGGTGCTCGACGC
>JBAUTD010000009.1:0-2297 GCA_049582045.1 Burkholderiales bacterium | reverse complement strand
TCTCGAGGTCGCGCCGCGCAAAAGCAACGCGCCGCCCAGCAGAAATATCAGCGCCACGAACGGCAGTATCACCAAAGCCAGGTTATCGATCATGTCGGCTCCTATCCTGTTACCGGCGCGCTAGACTTCCACCTTCATCGGCAGGATCACCATCTGCAGTCCGGCGGTGTGCAGCCGCTCCTGCAGCACCAGGGCGGCCTGGTTGTGCAGAAGGCTGACGAACCAGTTCTCCTTCTCGAAGATCAGCTTCGAGGTGAAGAAGATGCTGTTGGGGAAGTCGGCGCGCACTTGTGCGGCGAGTTCGCTAAATCCGTCGATCGGGTCCGTGCCGAAGGAAAGGTAGGACTTCGCCGCAAGCCCGTTCGAATGGCAGAAATTGACGAAGAACCTGAGCGCCACGTTGGCCTCTGTCTTCATCGCTTCCATGTCCTCGGCGCCGCCGTAGCTGCGCGCGTCGACCGTGCGCGAATTGATGAACACGAAATTGCGGAAGTGTCCCGGGAACATGCGCTGCACCCACAGCAGCGCGTGCAGCCCGCCGCCGCGCGAGGAGCCGACCAGGAACACTGCGGTCGGCGCCTCGGGAACGAGCGGCGGCGGCTCGGCGACCGAGCCGAAGGGCACGCCCTCGAACTGCTCATCGATGCGGCGCAGCGCCGTCTTGGTCCATTCGTAGTGCCGCCGCACCGCGACGCACAACGCAACGATCGCGCCGATGATCGCGAACGCCACCCAACCGCCCTCGTCGAAACGCTCCACCGCGAGCAGGCTAAGGATGCCGGCGCACACGACGAAGCCGAGCAGCGACAGCAGCAGCCGCCCGAGCCGGACTTTGCCCGCGCGCTTGCGCAACCAATAGGTCACCAGCCCCAGCAGGGATACCGAGAAAGTGAGGAACACGCTGATCGAATACAGCACCACAAGCAGCGTCACGCTACCGGCCGTCCACCACAGGATGGCGAATGCGGCGAGGCCCATTACGACGATGCCGTTCTCGGTCACCAGGCGGGTCGACAGGTAGCGGAACTTGTGCGGCACCCACGAATCGGCGGCCATGTTCGACAGCACCGCGGGACCGCCGAGAAAGCCCGTGTTCGCCGCCACGAACAGCAGCCCGGCCTCGAGCCCGAGCACGACCAGCAGGGCCCACTGGTTCGCCGCCGGCGTGGCGAATCCCATCGCGTGCAGCACCGCGCCGAACGCGATCGCGTTGTAAGTGCGGCCCTCGACCGGGGTCACGTTCCACAACAGGTAGACCAGGATGATGCCGCCTGCGGTGAACGCGAGCGACAGCGCCATGTAGAGCATGGTCAGCTTGCCGGTGTGCTCGCGCGGCTCGGCCAGCACGTTGACGTTGTTCGAGACCGCCTCCAATCCCGTGTAAGTGCCGCCGCCCTGCGCATAGGCGAGCAGCAGGAAGGCCGCCATCGGCGCCCAGCCGATCGCGTTGCCGAGGGCGCGCGTGTCGGCGGCCATTTCCGGGATAAGGCGGCCGAACTCCCCGGCGTGAGCGAGGATCCCGTAGGTGATGAGTACGGCGTGGGTCGCAATGAAGCCGAGGAAGATCGGCAGCAGCACCTTGATCGCTTCCTTCATGCCGCGCAGATTGAGCAGCATCAGCCCGACGACGATCGCGAGGCCGGCGGCGAGCTTGTATTCGTGCAGGCCGACCGGCAGCAGCGAGAACAGCGCGTCCACGCCGGCGGCCACGGAAATCGCGATCGTCAACACATAGTCCACCAGCAGCGCCGCACCCGTGACCACGCCGGCCGTCGGGCCGAGCAGGCGCGTCGCGACGCGGTAGCCGCCGCCTCCGGTCGGAAACAGCTCGATCACCTGGTTGTAGGCGAGCGCGATGATGAACACCGTGACCACCGTGGCGAGCGCCAGATAGGGCCCGAGGTGGGTGTGGCTGCCGAGGGCGCGAAACGCCTCTTCGGGGCCATAGCACGACGACGAAATGCCGTCGGCACCCAGGCCGACCCAGGCGAAAAACGCCACCAGCGCGATGCTGTGCCGGGTCTTGTTCGATAGAGGATCGAGCGGCGCCCCGAGCACGGCCTGACGCATGCCTTGGAAGAAACTCAACCCGCGAGGCTCCGTTCCAGGCGCCGGGCAAAAACCGACATCTCCTTTTCCGCCTGCTTGTCGCCTTTCGCATGAGCCGCGTCGATGCCGCGGCGGTAGGCCTCGAGCGCATCGGCCGCGCGCCCGTCCTCGGCCAGCGCCTTGCCGAGCGCCTTCCAGGCCGCCGAGTAGCCGGGGTCGCGCGTCACCGCCTCGCGCAGATAGTCCGC
>JBAUTD010000008.1:0-3038 GCA_049582045.1 Burkholderiales bacterium | reverse complement strand
GCACCCGGAGCGCGGTCTGCTGCTGCCCGACGCGTTCATCCCGCTGGCCGAGGCCTGCGGCCTGATCCGCGCGGTGGGCGAATGGACGCTCGAGCGGGCGCTGTCGCAGATCGGCGCCTGGCAGCGCGAGCTCGGCGCGACGCCGTGGTTCGCGCTGAACGTCTCGGCGCCCGAGCTGGCGCAGGGCGAGCAGTACGTGGCGCAACTGCGCGCGGCGATGGCGGCGCACCATGTCGCTGCGGGCAGCCTCGAGCTCGAAGTCACCGAGCGGGTGCTGATGTCGCACCTGCCGGAGAACGTCGAGACCCTGCGCAAGCTGGGCCAGGCCGGCGCGCGTCTGGCGATCGACGACTTCGGCACCGGCTACTCGAGCCTTTCCTACCTGCGCCGGCTGCCGATCGACAAGCTCAAGATCGACCGCTCGTTCCTGCACGAGCTCGCCTCGCATCCCGCCGACGAGACGATCGTCCAGACCATCGCCGCGATGGCGAAGACGCTCGGCCTGTCGGTCGCCGCCGAAGGGGTCGAGACCGAAGCCCAGCTCAAGCGCCTGCTCGCGCTGGGCTGCGAGGAGTGGCAGGGGCATTACTTCAGCCCCCCGGTCGAGGCGCTGCACTTCGAGCAGTTGCTCAGGGGACGCGAGATACCCGGCAAAGCAGCGCTTTGAGATTGGTCTGATCCGACACGGGATCGCGCTGGTTCTTGTCGGTGAGGAAGTTGACCGAGCGCCACGGGTGGTAGGGCTGGCGCTCGCCCCAGCCGATCGGAACGAACACCGCGTCGGGCCGGATGCCGGCGTGCAGCCAGGCGAGCGCCTCGATCGCGCCGTGCGCGGTCTCGATTCGCACCCGGGCGCCGTCGGCAATGCCCAGGCGCGCGGCCTTGGCGGGGTGGATCTGGCAGTACAGGTCGGGCCACATTTCCTGCGCCTGCCAGAAGTAGTGCGTCAGACTGTGGAAGTGCGCCGCGCTCGGGCGCCCGGTGACCAGCTCGGTGTCGAAGCCCTGCGCGCGTAAACGTGCGCCGGGTCCGTCGGCCGAGGACGGCACGATGCGCCCGCGCGACGCTGCCGTGTCGGGACGGCAGAAGGGCGACAGCACGCCCGCGTCCGCGTCCGAATCGACGAGCTCGACCCAGGGCAGGTCGGCGAGGCTCTCGCGCTCGGCGTAGAACTCGGGCAGCGCCGACAGGCCGAGCGCGGCGAACTTCGCTTCCATCGCCTCGGTCCAGAACTCGAGCTTGCCGCTCGGGGTGGGGAAGCGGCGCCCGGGCGCGCCGTGGGCGCTGGTTCCCTCGAGGTAGAGCGTGTCGATCTCGGGCGCGGTTTCGCTCGCCACCGGCTGGCGCACCCAGCGGTACGGCACCGAATGCAGCCGCTTCTGGGTCGCGCCGCGCAGCAGGTCGTTGTCGATGCAGGCCTCGTCCCAGAACGCGCGCGGGTCCTTCCACGACTCCTTCAGCACGTCGCCCATGCCCAGGCGCCTGCCGAGCTCGATCCAGATCCAGCCGTCGGCCTTCGCCTCGCCCGGCGGCTCGATCATCTTGTCGATCCACACGATGCGCCGGTCGTCGTTGCCGCGCCCGATCTCGCCTTTCTCGATCCCGGTGGCGGCGGGCAGGACGTAATCGGCCCAGGCCGAGGTCTCGTTCGCGAACAGCTCGATGTGCACCAGCAGCTCGAGCGCGCAGAACGCTTCGCGCGCGGCGTCCTGTCCGGGCCAGAGCGACATCGGGTTGTTGCAGGCGATCAGCGCCTTGATCGGGTAGGGCTTGCCGCGTGCCATCGCCTCGGTCCAGCCGGTCGGGCTGCGGCGAACGCGTGGCTTCGAGATTTTCGGGCGCCGCTCCTGCGCCACGTTGGGAGCGATCGGCGTGCCGTGGCTCATGTTGAAGAACGCGCCGCCGCGCCGGCCCCAGTTGCCGGTGATCGCGGCGAGGAACATCAGCGCGCGGTTGGTCTGGGTGCCGTTGGTGTGCTGGTTGACGCCGCGGCTGGCGAAGATGACGCAGCCGTCGGCGGCGGCGATCTCCTGCGCCAGGCGCCGGATCTCGTGCGCCGCGATTCCGGTGACCGGCTCGGCCCACTCGGGGGTGTAGCCGCGCGCGAGGATGAAATCGCGCCACGGCTCGAAGCCGAGCAGCCAGTCGCGGCAGAAGGCCTTGTCCTCGAGACCGTTCGCCAGGATGTGCTGGGCGAGCGCGAGCGCGAGCGCCATGTCGGTGCCGGGCCGGATCGCGAGCCAGCGATCGGCCTTGGACGCCGTCACCGTCAGGCGCGGATCGACCACCACCATCTTCGCGCCGTTGCTCAAGCGCCAGTCGTTGACCATGCCGAAGTACACCGGCCGCGTCTCGGCCTGGTTGTCGCCCAGGTACAGGTACAGCTGCGCCGAGCCGATGTCCTCGGGCGTATAGCTGTTGCCCGAACCGATGCGCCCCTGGGTCAGCTCGTAGGCGACGTTCTTGCCGCTGGCGCAGAACGGATCGGTGCCCTCGTGGTTCGGCGTGCCCCAGGCTTGCGCGAACAGGCGCGTGTAGCCGAGATAGTCGAGCATCCCGGTGCGCGTGCCGATGAACAGCGCGAGCGCCTCGCTGCCGTGCGAGTCTCTGATCTTGAGAAGCTTGTCGGAGATCTCGTCCAAAGCCTGCTCCCACGAGATGCGCTCGAACTTGCCCTCGCCGCGCGCGCCGACGCGCTTTTGCGGGGTGCGCAGCCGGTGCGGGCTGCGGTAGAGCTGAAGCGTGAGCTGCGACTTGGGGCAGACCCGGCCGGCGAGCAGCGGGTCGTCGTCGTTGCCGGTGATCTTCACCAGCTCGTCGCCGCGGAAGTGGAACTTGGTGCTGCAGCAGTTGAAGCAGATGTTGCAGCCCCCCGGCACGACGCGATCGGCTTGCGCGTCCGTGCGTTTGCTGCCGTACGGGAATTCGGGTTTGACTTGCAGTTGAGCTCCTTGAGTCACCGCAGGCCGCAGCGCCGCATCCTGCGGCGCGAGGCGCTCGAGGTACACCGTCGCGGGGCCGAGCAGGAAGGCGTCGTT
>JBAUTD010000007.1:0-5440 GCA_049582045.1 Burkholderiales bacterium | reverse complement strand
GTGGTGGCTGAGCGCGGGCTGGCGCAGCAAGGTGCCCGCGCTCGCAGGCCTGGTGCTCGGCGGCGCGGCCGTCTACGGCGCCTGCCTGCTCGCGCTCGGATTTCGCGTGCGCGATTTCTCGCGCCGGGGCGCCGAGTGAGCCGGGCGTTGGAATCGTTCGCGGCGACCGTCGCGGGCGACGATTCGAAAATCGATCTTGCGCGCGCCTGCCTCCTCATCGCCGAGGACGCCTATCCCGACCTCGATGTCGATCACTACATGGGCGAGATCGAGCGCCTCGCGATGCGCTTGCGCGGCCGCCTGCCCCAAGCGTGCGGCGCCGAAGAGCGGGTGGTGGCGCTGAACCAGTTCCTGTTCGAGGACCTCGGCTACTGGGGCAACACGGACGAGTACTACGACCCGCGCAACAGCTATCTGAACGACGTGATCGAGCGCAAGACCGGGATTCCGATCACGCTCGCCATCCTGTACATGGAAATTGGCCGCCGGGTCGGCCTGCCGCTCGAGGGCATTTCCTTCCCGGGCCATTTTCTGGTGCGCCTGAGGCTGCGCGGCGGGATGCTGGTGCTCGATCCCTTCGGCGGCGGCGCGCCGCAGTCCGAGGACGAGCTGCGCGAGCGGCTGCAGCGGGTCATTCCGGAAGGCGCGGCAGGCGGCGTTCCGGTCGCCGAGCTCCCGCTCGACCAGTTCCTCGAGCCCGCGACCAAGCGCCAGATCTTGGCGCGGGTGCTGCGCAACCTGAAGGGAATCTACCGCGAATCCGACAAGTCCCAGCGCCTGCTCGAGGTGCTCAACCGGATCCTGGTGGTGACGCCGGAGGCGCACGCCGATCTGCGCGACCGCGGCCTCGTGTACCAGCGTCTCGAGGCCTTCCGGGCCGCGCTCAAGGACCTCACGGAATACCTGGAACGCGAGCCGCAGGCGGACGACTTCGAGGAGATCCGCGCCAGGGTCATGGAGCTCAGCGCGACCTGCTCAAGGCTCAATTGACAGCAGCTTGCGAGATCCTTGCAACGCACAATAGGCACGCGCCTGATCTGCGCTTACAATTCACCCACCGAACCGGGCGCATTGCCACGAAAAGTGAGTGATTTCGCGCGGTTCCCGGTCATCTCGTTAAATCACCCTGGAGGAGAGCTATGAAGCGTCGTTCCTTTCTCAAGAAAGCGGCCGTAGGCATTGCCGCGGGCTCGGTTGCCGCGCCGGCAATCGCGCAGTCGAACCCGAAGATCAGCTGGCGCCTGGCGGCGAGCTGGCCCAAGAGCCTCGATACCCTGTTCGGGGGCGCGGATATGGTCGCCAAGTGGGTCAGCGAGATGACTGACGGCAACTTCAGCATCCGCACCTTCGCCGGCGGCGAGATCGTACCGGGCCTGCAGGTGCTTGACGCGGTGCAGAACGGCACGGTCGAGCTCGGTCACACTGCGCCGTATTACTACATCGGCAAGGACGTCGCTTTCGCGTTCGGCACCTGCGTGCCGTTCGGCATGAACGACCGGCAGTCGAACGCCTGGTGGCACTTCGGCGGCGGCAAGGAAGTGATGGAGCCGCTGTTCACCGAGTACGGCGTGAAGGCGCTGCTGGCGGGCAATACCGGCACCCAGATGGGCGGCTGGTGGCGCAAGCCGATCAAGTCGCTCGCCGACATGAAAGGCGTGAAGTTCCGCATCGGCGGCCTGGGCGGGCGCGTGATCGCGAAGATCGGCGTGGTGCCGACGATGGTCGCGGGCGCGGACATCTATCCTTCGCTGGAAAAGGGCACGATCGACGCCGCCGAGTGGGTGGGCCCCTATGATGACGAGAAGCTCGGCTTCCAGAAGGTCGCGAAGTACTACTACGCGCCGGGCTGGTGGGAAGGCGGGCCTCGCCTGATGACTCTGGTGAACCTGAAAAAGTGGGCCGAACTGCCCAAGCACTACCAGGCGGCGCTCGAGACCGCCTGCCATGCCGCGAACGAATGGATGATGGCGAAGTACGACCACGAGAACCCGAAGGCGCTGCGCCGCCTGCTCGCGGGCGGCACCCAGCTGCGCTACTTCCCGCGGTCGGTGATGGAAGCTTCCGAGAAAGGCGCCTACGAGCTGTACAAGGAGTACATGGGAACGAGCAAGCACTGGGCGCGCATCTATCCGCAGTGGCTCGAGTACCGCAATCAAGAGATCGAGTGGCACAAATTCAACGACAATACGTACGAGAACTACCTCTGGCACTCGAAGATCAAGGCCAAGATCTGAAGCAGCTTCAGGCCTGAAAAAGAAAAACCCCGCCGCGGCGGGGTTTTTTTTGGCGCACGCCTTACTTGGCGGGCGGCTCGGGCTCGTCCTGGCCCGGATAGGGGTTAGAAGTCGGCGGAGCGTTGTCGCCTTGATCGTCGGACCCCGGAGCGCTTGGCACGGTATCCGCGCCGGGCTGGAACTGATCGTAATCGGGCAGCGGCACCGAAATATGGATCTTCGACGGGTCCATCTTCAGCTCGTGCACGTTGCCGGTCACCAGCTGCGGGAAAGCGAGCACCACCGCCACCCCGATCACCTGAATGACCACGAACGGCACCGCGCCCCAGTAGATCTGGCCTGTCGTGATGGGTGCGGTGAGCTTGCCCGTGATCTTGTCCACGTATTCCTTCCCAGGCGCCACGCTGCGCAGGTAGAACAGCGCATAGCCGAACGGCGGATGCATGAACGAGGTCTGCATGTTGATGCCGAGCAGGATGCCGAACCAGATCAGGTCGATGCCGAGCTTCTCCGCTATCGGCCCGAGCAGCGGCACGATGATGAACGCCAGCTCGAAGAAGTCGAGGAAGAACGCCAGGATGAAGGTGAAGACGTTGACGAAGATGAGAAAGCCGATGTGCCCGCCCGGCAGGCTGGTCAGCATGTTCTCGATCCACAGGTCGCCGTTGACGCCGCGGAAAGTGAGCGTGAACACGGTCGAGCCGATCAGGATGAAGATCACGAACGAGGACAGCTTCGCGGTCGAGTTCATCGCCTGCCTGAGCAGGCTCCAGGTCAGGCGCCGGTTCATCATGGCCAGCACCAGGGCGCCGGTCGCGCCCATGGCGCCGCCTTCGGTCGGTGTCGCAACGCCGAGAAAGATCGTTCCGAGCACCAGGAAGATCAGCGCGAGCGGCGGAACGAGCACGAACAGCACGCGGCCGAACAGCTTCATGCCGCGCAGGGTGCGCGCCTCGGGCGGCAGCGCCGGCGCGCGTTTCGGGGCGAAAATCGTGATCCCGACGATGTACAGCGCATACATGCTGGTCAGTACCAGTCCCGGGAAGATCGCGCCCTCGTACATGTCGCCCACCGAGCGCCCCAGCTGGTCGGCGAGCACGATCAGCACGAGCGACGGCGGGATGATCTGCGCCAGCGTACCCGAGGCCGCGATGATCCCGGTCGAGAGCCGCCGGTCGTAGCCGTAGCGCAGCATGATCGGCAGCGAGATGAGGCCCATCGAGATGACCGAGGCCGCCACCACGCCCGTGGTCGCTGCGAGCAGCGCGCCGACGAACAGCACCGCGTAGGCCAGGCCGCCGCGTATCGGACCGAACAGCTGGCCGATGGTGTCGAGCAGATCCTCGGCCATGCCGCTTCGCTCCAGGATCAGGCCCATGAAGGTGAAGAACGGCACCGCCAGCAGCGTCTCGTTGTGCATGATGCCGAAGATCCGCTCGGGCAGCGCCTGGAACAGGGCGGGGGTCAGCAATCCGAGCTGGATGCCGAGGTAGCCGAACGAAAGCCCGATCGCGCCGAGCGAGAAGGTGACCGGATAGCCGATCAGCAGGAACACGGCGAGCGCCGCGAACATCAGCGGCCCGACGTGGCCGGTTATGTATTCGATCATTTGGAGCCTTCCCCGACTTCGTCCTGCACCATTTCGAGCGCTGCCTCGACGTGCTTTTCAAGCGGATCCGGGATCATTCCCATCAGAAAAGCGATGCGCTTCACCAGCTCCGACAGGCCTTGCAGCGTGAGCAGAAAGAAGCCCACCGGCACCAGCAGCTTCACCGGCCAGCGCACCAGCCCGCCAGGATCGGCCGAGACCTCGTGCACCGCGTAGGACTCGCTGAACATCGACCAGCCCAGAACCATGATGTATACGGTCATCGGCAGCATGAAGAAGATGGTGCCGAAGATGTCGATCCAGATCTGAGTGCGGCGCGAAAAACGCTGCGCGACGACGTCGATGCGGATGTGCTCGTTGTGCAGGAAGGTGTATCCCGAGCACAGCAGGAAGATGGCGGCGAAAAGGTACCACTGCATTTCGAGCCAGCCGTTGGAAGTCTTGTTCAGCAGGTAGCGCGACATCGCGTTCGCCGAACTGATGAGCACCGCGGCGAGCACCAGCCAGTAGACCAGGTGCCCGATCTGGTTATTGAGCCAATCGACCGCGCGCGACAGCCTGAGCAACAGTTTCATCATCGCAATTCCTTAACGGAAGAAGAACCTGGAGCAGGCCCCCTCTTGGCCTCTCCGGGCAGGAATTCGCCGGTGGGCGGTGCCGGCGGCGAAAACCCAGGGCGGAATTGTCACTGATTGGGGCCGGACTGGCAAAAATGATGTGTGTCGGGTCCGATCGGGGGTGGCGGGTCAGGCGGGCGTCAGGCCATCCCGATGCGGTACTCTCGCGTGCCATGGCCAAGACCTCCGATCTGCGCATTCGGCTCGCTGTCCCGTTGATCGTGATTGCGGAGCTGCTCGGCGCTTCGCTCTGGTTCAGCGCCAATGCCGCGGCGGGCGACCTGGCGCATGCCTGGGGCCTCGATCTGGCGCAGTTGGGGGCGCTTACCAGCGCGGTGCAGCTCGGTTTCATTGCGGGTACGTTGTTCTTTTCCCTGTCGGGACTGGCCGACCGGTTTCCCGCGAGCCGCATTTTCGGCGCCTGCGCGCTGCTGGGCGCGCTCGCCAACGCGTGCTTCGCGCTTGCCGCCCACGGTATCGTCGACGGCAGTCTGTACCGCTTTGTCACCGGCTTCGCGCTTGCGGGAATCTACCCCCTAGGCATGAAGCTCGTGGTGACCTGGGCGCCCGCGCGCGCCGGCGAGACGCTCGGGTGGCTGGTGGGCATGCTCACGCTCGGCACCGCATTGCCGCATTCGATCCGCGCCGCCGGGAGCAGTGCACCCTGGCAGGCGGCGGTGCTCGCGGCCTCGTTCTGCGCCGTGGTCGGAGGACTGATTGTTTTAGGCCTCGGCGACGGTCCCCACCTGCGGCGCGGCTCGACCGGGCGCAGCCTCGGGTGGGGCGGCGTGCTGCGCGCGTTCAAGGTGCCGGCGTTCCGCGCCTCGGCGCTGGGCTATTTCGGCCACATGTGGGAGCTGTACGCACTGTGGACGATTACACCCGCGCTGGTCGGCGCAGCGCTGGCGCGCGCGGGCGCGGCCGACGCCGTGAGCGTCTCGGGGTGGTCGTTTGCGATCATCGCGGTGGGCGGGGTGGGC
>JBAUTD010000006.1:0-7872 GCA_049582045.1 Burkholderiales bacterium | reverse complement strand
GTGCTCGAGGGGCCGGTGCCCGGGCGCTCGGGGACGCTGGCGCTGCAAGGGGGCGCGGCATGAAGTTCGAGCGCGAGACCCGCGCCGGGGTGAACCTGTTCACCGGCTACGGCGAGGGCTACGTGCTGATCAACGGCGAGCGCCACAGCCGCAGCCTGATCGTCGCCCCGGAGCGCCTGATCGACTGGGAGGCGGCGAGCTTCGACGCCCTGCGCGAGGAGCACTTCGCCGCGCTCGCGGCGCTCGGACCGGAAATCGTGCTGCTCGGCACCGGGCCGCGGCTGCGCTTTCCGCACCCCGGCCTGACCGCGCCGCTCGCTTCCGCGCGAATCGGGCTCGAAGTGATGGACCTGAACGCGGCCTGCCGCACATACAATATCCTTGTGTCCGAGGACCGCCGCGTCACCGCGGCGCTGCTGTTCGAATGAAAGGAACGAGATGAACGCGGTGAGCTTCGGCCTGATTGCAGCCGGCGTGCTGCTCAACACTTTCGCCCAGCTGCTGCTCAAGGCGGGCACCAACTCGATCGGGCACTTCGAGTTCGCGCTGCGCGAGGCCTTCGGCATCGGCCTCAAGTTCGCCGCCAACCCCTACATCCTGGGCGGCATGGCCTGCTACGCGGTGAGCCTGGTGGTGTGGCTGATGGCGCTTTCGCGCGTGGAGGTGAGCGTGGCCTACCCCATGCTGTCGGTCGGCTTCGCGCTCAACGCGCTGCTCGCCTGGTGGCTGCTCGGCGAGCCGGTCACGCTGCAGCGGGTCGCCGGCATCGCGATCATCATCGTCGGCGTGACAATTGTCGCGAGGTCCTGAATGGCGCTTTTCCCGGGTTTCAAGCAAAAGAAAATCAAGACCAGCGGCGCGACGATCAACCTCGTCGCCGCGGGCGAAGGCGCGCCGGTGCTGCTGCTGCACGGCTACCCGGAGACCCACGCCATGTGGCACAAGGTCGCGCCGGCGCTCGCGCGCCGTTATGCGGTGGTGTGCCCGGACCTGCGCGGCTATGGCGACTCGTCCAAGCCCAAGGGCCTCGCGGACCACTCGAACTATTCCAAGCGCGCGCTGGCACTCGATATGGTCGAGGTGATGGCGAAGCTCGGCTACCCGAACTTCCACCTGGTCGGCCACGACCGCGGCGCGCGCGTCGCGCACCGCCTCGCGCGCGATCACGGCCGGCGCGTGCGCACGCTCAGCGTGATGGACATCTCGCCGACGCTCAGGATGTACCAGAAGACCGACATGGCCTTCGCGCGCGCCTACTACCACTGGTTCTTCCTCATCCAGCCTTCTCCGCTGCCGGAGAAGATGCTGCGCGCAGTCGGGCCGGACTACGTGCTCGGGCGCATCGGCCGCGGCGTCTCCGGCCTGAAGCCTTTCTCCAAGGCGGCGCTGCGCGAGTACGCGCGCTGCTTTCGCGACCCGCGCACGATCCACGCCACCTGCGAGGACTACCGCGCCGCCGCGGGCATCGACCTGGTCCACGATCGCAAGGACCTGAAAAAGAAGCTCTCCATGCCGGTGCTCGCGCTCTGGGGCAGGCAGGGTGTGGTCGAGGCGCAGTTCGACTGCCTCGCCGACTGGCGCGCGGTGGCGAAGAACGTCACCGGGCGCGCGCTCGAATGTGGCCATTTTCTGCCCGAGGAGCGCCCGGCCGAGGTGCTGCGCGAGCTCGAGCGCTTCATCGGACGCCATAATGAGACAAAGAGCTAAATAGAAGGAATGTTTTCCGTCTTGCGCCGGAGTACCATTTCCCGGCCATGGACGTTCTGCTCGTCGACGATCACCCCGTCATTCATGAGACGCTGCGCGCGATCGTGCGCAGCGTGCGGCCCGACGCCGAATTCCACAGCCAGTTCGATCTCGACGCCGGCCTGTCGCAGGCGAAGAAACTGAGCGACCTCGGCCTGGTGCTGCTCGATCTCGGGCTGCCCGGCTGCGACGGCACCGAATCGCTCGCGCGCTTCCGCGCGGAATTCCCGGACGTGCGCGTCGTGGTGGTATCGGCCGACCACGACGAGGATCGGGTGCGGGCGGTGCTCGCGCGCGGGGCGGCCGGCTTCCTGCCCAAGACCATGCTGCCGCTGGCGATGGCCGAAGCCATCCGCAGCGTCCTCGACGGCGCCACCTACCGTCCGGGCGGCTGAAAGCCCATTCGAATCAGGCCCCTGAACCGGCGTCGCGGGGCGCCGCGGCCGCGGCCGCTTGCGACGGACGCCGAAAACGTGTTCAATGAAGGTGTTGCATCGCATTGCTGAAAAGGTTTTGAACAAACCAGGCATGCCCGGCAAGGCCGTCAAGGACTTCACCCTGCCCTCGACCGGCGGCAAGACGTTCAGGCTCTCGAGCACCCTCGGCAAGAAAGTGGTGCTCTACTTCTACCCCAAGGACAACACCCCCGGCTGCAGCGCCGAAGGCGCGGATTTCCGCGACCGCTACAAGGCGTTCGCCAAGGCCGATTGCGAGGTGTACGGCGTCTCGCGCGACTCGCTGAAGTCGCACGAGTCTTTCAAGGCCAAGATGAAGTTCCCCTTCGATCTCCTCTCCGACGCCGAGGAGACCGTGTGCACGCAGTTCGGCGTCATCAAGCTGAAGAACATGTACGGCAGGCAGGTGCGCGGCATCGAGCGCAGCACTTTCGTTCTGGACCGGAACGGGGTGATCGCGCGCGAATGGCGCGGCGTCAAGGTCCCAGGCCACACAGAGGAGGTATTGAACTTTGTTAAAGCCCTATGATGTCGAACCGGCCGATGCGGCCGAATCCTCCGTTCCCGAAGCAATGCCGAAGCGTTCCCGCAACTCCCGAAAACCCAAGACCAAGAAGCTGTTCGTGCTGGACACCAACGTCCTGATGCACGACCCCGCGAGCCTGTTCCGCTTCGAGGAGCACGACATCTACCTGCCGATGGGCACCCTGGAGGAGCTCGACAGCCACAAGAAGGGGCTCTCGGACGTGGCGCGCAACGCGCGCCAGGCGAGCCGCTTCCTCGACGACGTGGTCTCGCATGCGAAGGGCGACATCAAGGCCGGGCTGCCGATCCGCACCCCGGAAGGCGCGCCGACCGGCGGGCGCCTGTTCCTGCAGACCGAGGCGATCAACGGCGAGCTGCCGGCGACGCTGCCGATCGGCAAGACCGACAACCAGATCCTCTCGGTGGTGCGCCACCTGGCCGCGCGCGAGCCGCAGCGCGACGTGGTGCTGGTGTCCAAGGACATCAACATGCGCATCAAGGCGCGCGCGCTCGGCCTGGACGCGGAGGACTACTTCAACGACAAAGTGCTGGAGGACACCGACCTCCTGTACACCGGGGTGCGCAAGCTGCCGGCCAATTTCTGGGACAACCACGGCCGCGACATGGAGTCGTGGAAGAAGGAAGGCCATACCTACTACCGCATCCGCGGCCCGCTGGTGCCGCAGCTCGAACTGAACGAGTTCGTCTACGACGAGTCGGGCGAGCGGGCGCTGTACGCGCTGGTGAAGGAGAAATCCGGGCGCGTCGCGGTGCTCGAGACGCTGCGCGACTACACCCACGCCAAGAACTCGGTCTGGGGCATCACCGCGCGCAACCGGGAGCAGAACTTCGCCCTCAACCTGCTGATGAACCCGTCGATCGACTTCGTCTCGCTGCTCGGCCAGGCCGGCACCGGCAAGACGCTGCTCGCGCTCGCCGCGGGCCTCACCCAGGCGCTGGACGACAAGCGCTACACCGAGATCATCATGACCCGCGTCACCGTGCCGCTGGGCGACGACATCGGCTTCCTGCCCGGGACCGAAGAGGAGAAGATGCAGCCATGGATGGGCGCGCTGGAGGACAACCTCGACGTGCTCAACGCCTCCGACGAGCCCGGCAGCGAGTGGGGCCGCGCCGCGACGCGCGACCTGGTGCGCTCGAGGATCAAGGTGAAGTCGCTCAATTTCATGCGCGGGCGCACCTTCATCAAGAAGTGGCTCATCATCGACGAGGCGCAGAACCTCACGCCCAAGCAGATGAAGACGCTGGTGACGCGCGCCGGCCCCGGCACCAAGGTGGTGCTGCTCGGCAACATCGCGCAGATCGACACGCCCTACCTCACCGAGGGCAGCTCGGGCCTGACCTACGTCGTCGACCGGATGAAGGGCTGGGCCCACGCCGGGCAGGTCACGCTCGCGCGCGGCGAGCGCTCGCGCCTGGCCGACCACGCGGCCGAGGTGCTGTAGCGGCCGCGGGCCGCCGGCGCTAGAGCTTGGAGTGGGTGCCGTCGCAGAACGGCTTGGTGCCGGTGCGCTTGCAGCCGCACAGCCATACCTTCTGCGCCTCGGTCACGCTGAACTTCACCGGCGTGAACTCCGTTTCCTTGTGCGAGCCGTCGCAGAACGGCTGGCGCTTGGAGCGCCCGCAGGCGCACCACCAGTAGTCGCCGGGCGCGAGCTCTACGGCGTAGGGGGACTTCTGCGCGATCACTGGCTCGGCCATGCGGGCCTCCCGGAAACGGGCGTCAGAACGATCCTGGCGCGGCGAAGTTCTCGAAGCGCGTGAACTGGCCGAGGAAGGTGAGCTCGACCTTGCCGATCGGGCCGTTCCGCTGCTTGCCGATGATCACCTCGGCGCGGCCCTTGACCTCCGGTTTGTCGGGCGAGTAGACCTCGTCGCGGTAAATGAACAGGATCACGTCGGCATCCTGCTCGATCGCGCCGGATTCGCGCAAGTCCGACATCATCGGCCGCCGGTCGTTGCGCTGCTCGACCGCGCGCGAGAGCTGCGACAGCGCGATCACCGGCACCTTGAGCTCCTTGGCGAGCGCCTTGAGCGAGCGCGACATCTCGGAGATCTCGGTGGCGCGGTTCTCGCTGCCCTTGGAATTGGCCGACGACATGAGCTGCAGGTAGTCGACCACCACCAGCCCGAGCTTGCCGCCGAACTGGCGCCACAGGCGGCGCGCCCGGGTGCGGATCTCGAGCGAATTGAGCGCCGCGGTCTCGTCGATGAAGATCGGCGCGTCGTGCAGCCGGCCCATGGCCTCCGAAAGGTCGTGCCACTCCTGGTCCGACAGCCTGCCGGTGCGCATCTTGTGCTGGTCGACGCGCGCGATCGAGCCGAGCATCCGGGTGGCGAGCTGCGTGCCGCTCATCTCCATGCTGAACACCGCCACCGGCAGCAGGCTGCCGAGCGCGACGTTCTCGGCGATATTGAGCGCGAAGGCGGTCTTGCCCATCGACGGGCGCCCGGCGACGATGATCAGGTCCCCGGGCTGCAGGCCCGCGGTCTTGGAGTCGAGGTCGTGAAAGCCGGTGGGCACGCCCGTCACGTCGGACGGATTGTCGCGGTGGTACAGGTGGTCGATGCGCTCGAGCACGCGCGCCAGCACCGGCTTGATCTCCTCCAGCCCCGCGGTGTGGCGCGAGCCCGCCTCGCCGATCTCCAGGATGCGCGACTCGGCCTCGTCGAGCAGCTGGCCGACCTCCTTGCCGCTCGGGTTGAGGGCGTTCTCCGCGATGTCGGTCGCGACCTGCGCCAGGCGGCGCTGCACCGCGCGCTCGCGCACCAGCTCGGCATAGCGGCGGATGTTGAGCGCGCTCGGCGTGTTCTGCGCCAGCGCCCCGAGGTAGGCGGGGCCGCCGGTCTTGTCCTTGTCCTCGCTCGCCTCGATCGACTCCGACACCGTCACCACGTCGGCCGGCTTGGCGGCCTCGACCAGCTTGACGATGTGGCGGTAGATGCGGCGATGGTCGTCGCGGTAGAAATCCTGTCCGGAAACGATGTCCGCGATGCGGTCGAAGGCCTGGTTGTCGAGCAGCAGCCCGCCCAGCAGCGACTGCTCGGCCTCGACCGAGTGCGGCGGGACCTTAAGCGCAAGGAGCTGGGAGTCCGGGCTCTCGTTGCGCAGTGCCTGCGTCTGCGGCGTTTGGGCCATGAGGAGTCGATGCTACAAAAAGAAAAGGGCTGTTGCCAGCCCTTTTCTCACGTGAACGAACGTGCGCGCGCGAATCAAGCTTCTCCGAGCACCGAAACGGTGATCGTGGCGACGACGTCGGTGTACAGCTCGATTTCGATCGGGAAGTCGCCCACCTGCTTGAGCGGCCCCTGCGGCATGCGCACCTGACGCCGCTCGATCTCGACGCCCTGCTTCTGCAGCGCCTCGACGATGTCGTAGTTGGTGACCGAGCCGAACAGGCGGCCGTCGACGCCCGCCTTCTGGCTGATTTGCACCGTCAGGCCCTCGAGCTTGGCGCCGCGCTCCTGCGCCTCGGCCAGCGCCTTGCCGTGCGCCTGCTCCAGCTCTGCGCGGCGCGCCTCGAACGCCTTCAGGTTCTCGGGCGTCGCGCGCTTCGCCTTGCCTTGCGGAATCAGGTAGTTGCGGGCGAAACCGTCCTTCACCTTGACGACGTCGCCGAGGTTGCCGAGGTGGCCCACCTTCTCCATCAGGATCACTTGCATGGCGCGGCCCTCAGTGCAGGTCGGTGTACGGCAGCAGCGCGAGGAAGCGCGCGCGCTTGATCGCGGTCGAGAGCTGGCGCTGATAGCCGGCCGCGGTGCCGGTGATGCGCGCCGGGATGATCTTGCCGTTCTCGTTCACGAAGTCCTTCAAGACGTCGATGTCCTTGTAGTCGATCCACTCGACCTTCTCGGCGGTGAAGCGGCAGAACTTGCGGCGCCGGAACAGCGCTTTCTGTCCGCGGTCCTTCTTGTCCTTGCTGAACTTTCCTTTACCTTTGCCTTTTCCTCTGCGCGGCGGGGGCATGCTCAAACTCCTTCAGTAAATTCTATCTTGGTCAGGTGCAGAACCAGCTTCTTCGAGCGCCGGCTCTTTGCACACAAAAATCCTTCTACTCTAAGCGGGCTGCCGGGCGCGGCGGCGGCGAGCAGGCGGGCGTGCGTCTGGAACGCGATCGCCTCGACCTCGGCTTCCACCTTGCGCCTGGCTCCCGCTTCGGCGAGCTCCGAGGCGTGCCGGATACGCAAATCGATCACCGGGATTCCGGCGGGCGTGTGGCGCAGGGCGCCCAGCTCCGCAAGCGTTCCCGACAGCTCGACCCGGTTCGCCTCGTCCAATCGGCGCTCAGACGGCCTCGGTCTCGGCGGGCTTCGCCTCCGCGCCGCGCTCCATCAGCGACTTGGACTTCTCCTCCTTCATCATCGGGGAGGGCTCGGTGACCGCCTTGGTCATCTTGACGATCAGGTGGCGCAGCACGGCGTCGCTGAACTTGAACGAGTTGTTGAGCTCGTCCACGGTTTCCTGGTCGCACTCGATGTTCATGAGCACGTAGTGCGCCTTGTGCACCTTCTGCAGCGGGTAGGTGAGCTGGCGCCGGCCCCAGTCCTCGAGGCGGTGCACGATGCCGTTGCGCGCCGCGATGACGCCCTTGTAGCGCTCGACCATCGCGGGCACCTGCTCGCTCTGGTCCGGATGGACGATGAATACGATCTCGTAATGCCGCATGCGTTCTCCTTGTGGGGTTAAAGCCACCCGCCATGCGTAAGCGGTGCGGCAAGGAAAGGGGCAGAATTATATAGGGAAATCTAGGGCTTGGGCAAGGTTCGGCGCCGGACGGACTCGAACAGGGCGACCCCGGCGGCGACCGAGACGTTCAGGCTCTCGACCTCGCCCCGCATCGGGATGCGCACCAGCGTATCGCAGCGCTCGCGCGTCAGTCGCCGCATGCCCTCGCCTTCGGCGCCCAGAACCCAGGCGATCGACTCGGGCAGATCCGCCTCGTACAGGCTCCGCTCGGCGCCGCCGTCGGCGCCGACGATCCAGATTTGGCGCTCCTTCAGCTCGTCGATGGTGCGCGCGAGATTGGTGACCATGAGGTAGGGCGTCGCTTCGGCCGCGCCGCTGGCGACCTTCGAGACCGCGGCGCTGATGCCCGCGGCGCGGTCCTTCGGCGCGACCACCGCG
>JBAUTD010000005.1:0-10407 GCA_049582045.1 Burkholderiales bacterium | reverse complement strand
GGTCAACGTGTCGGCGCAGCGCATCGCCGAGCTGGTCGCCGAGCAGGACGCGGGCGACGCGCGCGCGGAATCGGTCTGGGTGGAGTGAGCGAAATGAGACGGCTCGAGATAGCGGAAGACCCGGTGTTCTGCGCCGGCCACGCGGCCTGCCCGGGGTGCATCGACGCGCTGACGGTGCGCCACGTGCTTTCGGCGATCGGCGCCAACGCGGTCGCGGTGGTGCCGCCCTCGTGCATGGCAATCATCGCCGGCCCGCAGCCCTTCTCGTCGTTGCGCATTCCGGTCTACCAGCCCTCGCTCGAGTCGAGCGCGGCGGCCGCCTCGGGGCTGCGGCGCGCGCTCGACGCTCAGGGCAAGCGCGACACCCAGGTGCTGGTGTTCGCCGGCGACGGCGGCACCTACGACATCGGTTTCCAGTGCCTGTCCTCGGCCGCCGAGCGCAACGAGGATTTCATCTACTTCTGCCTCGACAACGAGGGCTACATGAACACAGGGGCGCAGAAGTCCTCGTCCACGCCGCATTTCGCGCGGACCGGCTCGACCCCGGCGGGCAAGACCACGCGCAAGAAGAACCTGATCGAGATCATGGCCGCGCACGAGGTGCCCTACGCGGCGACCGCCTGCGCGGGCTTTCTGCCCGACCTGATGCGCAAGGTGGAAAAGGCCAAGTCGATTCGCGGCACGCGCATCCTCTCGCTGCTCATTCCCTGCCTCGACGGTTGGGGGCTGCCCGACGACGGCGGGCTGCAGGCCGCGCGCTACGCGGTGGAGTCCGGCGTGTATCCGCTCTACGAGGTCGAGGACGGATACCGCTACACGCTCAACCAGGCGGCGAGAACGCGCCCGGTGAGCGACTACCTCTCGCTGCAGCGGCGCTACCGCGACCTCGAGCGCGAGAAGGTCGCCGCGCTGCAGGCCGAGATCGATGCGGGCTGGGCGCGCCTTGCCGCGCGCGCGGGGGTCGCGGCCTAGGACGCCGGCCGCGGCTCGATGAATCCGGTCCGAACCAGCTCGTCCACCAGCTCGTCGTAATTGCGCGCGCCCGCGCTCTCGGGCGCGTGGGCGAAGACGTCCTTTCTCTCCGCCGGACTTTCGGCCAGAGCGACGTTCTCCGGGATGCGAGTGCGGCAGATCTCGTCGCCGTAGCGCCCGAGCAGCTCGGCGAAGATCCGGTGCGAGAGCCTGCGCCGGGCGTCGAAGCGGGTCACCACGTAGCGCCGCGCGACGCGCTTTTTCAGCACGTGCTCGAGCGCCTTGAGCGTCTTTTCGCTCTGCTGCACGCCCTTCATGGCGAGGTAGTCCGCCGAGACCGGGATAAGGATCCGGTCCGAGGCGAAAATCGCCGACAGCGACAGCACCCCGAGCATCGGGCAGCAGTCGATCACGATCGGCCGCCCTGTGTTCAGGTTCTCGCGCACGATGCCGTGGTTGAGGCGGTTGAGCACGTTCGCGCCCTTGCCGAACTGGGTGTCGACCTTCGACAGCTCGACGTGGGCGGGGATCACCAGCCAGCCGCCGTTCGAGGCGCGGATCAGCTGCGTGAGCGGCTTGGACTGCTGGTAGAAGCCGAACAGCGACTCGTCGGCGCGCTCTACCGCGGCGCCGCAAACGTAGGAGAGGTGGGCCTGGGGGTCGAGGTCGATCGACAGCGGGTTGTAGCCGCGGCGCGCGAGGGCGGCGGTGATGTTCAGCGAAGTGGTCGTCTTGCCGACCCCGCCCTTCTGATTGAATACGGCGATCTTGGCCATGACACCCTTGCTCAATCTATCACACGTCAGCTTGCGGTTTGCCAGATCGTGCGAGCACAAGGTACTCTTGCGCCGGTCCGCCTTGGAGGAGGAGGAACTAATGCCCGGTTTAGGTCGTTTGCCGTGAGCGCGGCGGACAGCATCCTGGAGGTGCGGGACGTCGCTGTGCAATTCGGCGGCATCGTCGCGCTCGACGGCGTCAGCTTCAACGTGCCGCGCAACTCGATCCTCGGGCTCATCGGCCCGAACGGCGCAGGCAAGACGACCCTGTTCAACTGCCTGAGCCGGCTCTACGTGCCGACCCGGGGCGACATCCTGTTCGACCAGCGCTCGATCCTGGGCACGTCGTCGCATCGGATGGCCGCGATCGGGATCGGCCGCACGTTTCAGAACCTGGCCCTGTTCCACCGCATGTCGGTGCTCGAGAACGTGCTCGTGGGCGCGCAGACGTGCGGCCGCAGCGACTTCGTGTCCAACGCGCTGCGCCTGCCGTGGATGCGGCGCGAGGAGAAGATGCTGGAGGAGAAGGCCTGGGGCCTGCTCGAGTACCTCGAACTGACCGACGTCGCGCACCTGCCGACCGGGGCGCTGCCGTTCGGCACCCAGAAGCGCGTCGAGCTGGCGCGGGCGCTGGCGAGCGAGCCCAAGCTGCTCTTGCTGGACGAGCCTGCGGGCGGGCTCAACCATGAAGAGGTGCACGAGCTGGGGCAGTTGTTCCGCAAGATCCGCGAGGAGAAGCACCTGACCGTGCTGCTGGTGGAGCACCACATGAGCCTGGTGATGGCGATCTCGGAGCATGTGGTGGTGCTCAACTTCGGGCGCAAGATCTTCGAGGGTCCTCCGGCGGAGGTTCGCCGGCACCCCGAGGTGATCGAGGCCTACCTGGGGACGGGGCACTGATGGCGCTGCTCGAAGTCAGCAAGCTCGAGGCATTCTACGGCCAGACCCAGGTGCTGCGCGGCCTGAGTTTCAGACTCGAGGAAGGCAGCGTAACCACGATTCTCGGCGCGAACGGCGCCGGCAAGACCACCACGCTGCGGGCGATCTGCGCCATGGTGCGCACCACGGGCGAGCTGACGTTCGACGGCCAGCGCATCGCAGGCAAGGCGACCGAATCGATCGTGCGGCGCGGCATCGCCCACGTTCCGGAAGGGCGGGGCACCTTCGTGCGCCTCACCGCGGAGCAGAACCTGCGCCTTGGCGCCTACGCGCGGCGCGACTCGGCGGCGGTGGAGGAGGACCTGGAGCGCGTGTACGGCTATTTCCCGCGCCTCAAGGAGCGGCGCACCCAGCAGGCGGGCACGCTCTCGGGCGGCGAGCAGCAGATGCTCGCGGTGGGGCGTGCGCTGATGATGCGCCCGCGCCTGATGCTGCTCGACGAGCCGTCGTTCGGCCTCGCGCCGCTGCTGACCGAGGAGCTGTTCCGCATCCTCGCCACGATCAGCCGCGAGCGGCGGGTCAGCATGCTGGTGGTGGAGCAGAACGCCTCGCTCGCGCTTGGGATTGCCGATCATGCCTACTTGCTCGAGACCGGGCGCATCGTGATGAGCGGCAGCGCGGATCAGATCGGCAAGGACGAATCGGTGCGCAAGGCGTACCTCGGCTACTAGGAGACGCTCGGTGGATCAGTTCCTGCAACAGACATTCTCCGGCCTCGCGTTCGGCGGAATCTACGCCTGCGTCGCGCTCGCGGTGGTGATGATCTACCAGGCCACCGACCACCTAAACTTCGCCCAGGGCGAGATGGCGATGTTCTCGACGTTCATCGCATATTCCCTGTTGCATCACGGCCTGCCCTACTGGTGGGCCTTCCTGCTCGCGCTGGCGATCTCGTTCGTCGGCGGCGTGCTGGTGGAGCGCATCGTCGTGCGCCCGGTCGAGGGTACCGGGGTGCTGAACGAGGTGATCGTGTTCATCGGCCTGCTGGCGATCTTCAACTCGCTGGCGGGCTGGATCTGGGATTACACCATCAAGCCCTTTCCGAGCCCATTCCCGAAGCACGTGCCGTTCGGCATCACCTTCATTGGCCCGCATGAGTTCGGCGTAATCGCGGTCACGCTGGTGGTGCTGGCCGCCGTGTTCCTCTTTCTCCGGCTAACTCCGGTGGGCCTGGCGATGCGGGCGGCTGCTCAGAATCCCGACTCCGCGCGCCTGGTCGGGATCCGCGTGGGCTGGATGCTGGCGCTCGGCTGGGGCCTGGCGGCGGCGATCGGCGCGGTTGCGGGAATCATGGTCGCGCCGATCGTGTTCCTGGAGCCGAACATGATGCAGGGTATCCTGCTCTACGGATTTGCCGGCGCGCTGCTGGGCGGCATCAGCAACCCCGTAGGCGCTGTCTTCGGCGGGTTCATTGTCGGCGTGCTGGAGAACCTGGTCGGCACCTATGTGCCGTTCATCGGCAGCCAGCTCAAGCTCTCGGTGGCGCTGGTGCTGATTGTGACGGTGCTGGTATTCCGGCCGAGCGGCCTGTTCGGCTATGTCGTGGTGAAGAGGGTCTAGGCAATGGCGGAGTCGAAACCGAATACGCGACGCCTGGCTGCGCTCGCAAGCGGGGCCCAGCTATCCCGGTCGCAGGTACTCGGCCTCGTGCTGGCGCTCGCCGGGGCGGTCATGCTGCCCTGGTTTATCAGCGACTACCGTGCGTTCCAATACACCATGGTGCTGATCTACGCCATCGCAGTGCTGGGATTGAACATCCTGACCGGCTACAACGGCCAGTTCTCGCTGGGCCACGCCGCTTTCTACGCGATCGGGGCCTATACCGCCGCAATCATGATGGAGCAGTTGGGAATCGCGTACTACTGGACCCTGCCCGTGGCCGGCTTGGTGTGCCTCGTAGTCGGCTTCCTCTTCGGGCTGCCCGCGCTGCGGCTCGAAGGGCTGTATCTCGCGCTCGCCACCTTCGCGTTGTCGGTGGCGACCCCGCAGCTTCTCAAATACGACCCGATCTCGCCCTGGACCGGAGGCGTGCAGGGAGTAAGCATAACGAAGCCGGACCCGCCCTTCGGGCTGCCGATCTCGCAGGACCGCTGGCTGTACTACTTCACGCTCGCGGTGCTGATCGTGATGTTCGTCTGCGCCTGGAACCTGCTGCGCGGACGCACCGGGCGCGCGCTCAAGGCGATTCGCGACAATCCGATCGCGGCCAGCTCGATGGGCGTCAACACCGCACTCTACAAGTCGCTGACGTTTGGCGTCAGCGCGCTCTACACGGGGGTCGCCGGCGCACTCGGCGCCATTGCCATCCAGTTCGTCGCCCCCGACACCTTCAACTTCTACCTCTCGGTAACCTTCCTCGTCGGAGTGGTGATCGGGGGGCTCGCTTCGATCCCCGGTGCGATTTTCGGCGGCCTGGTCATCGTCTTCATCCCCAACTTCGCGGAGCAGGTCTCCAAGGCGGCTCCCTGGGCGATCTACGGGGTGTTCCTGATCCTCTTCATGTACTTCATGCCTACCGGGATTTGGGGATTTATCCGATTGTTGTATGCTAGGTTCACGAAAGGGCGCCGGGCGGCCGGCAGACCGAGCGCTTCAGCAACCGAAGTAGCCGCCACCAACGCAAAAAGGAGGAGTGCATGAAATTCCAGAAACGACTGCTCGTCGCGGCCGCCGCGGCGGCCTTCGCGCTCGGCGCGGGAAGTGCCTTCGCGGCAAAGCACTACGGCCCGGGCGTGAGCGACACCGAGATCAAGATCGGCAACATCAACCCGTACAGCGGCCCTGCATCGGCTTACGGCGCGATCGGCAAGGGCATCGCCGCCTACTTCAAGATGGTGAACGACAATGGCGGCATCAACGGCCGCAAGATCGACTTCATCAGCCTTGACGACGGCTACAGCCCGCCCAAGACGGTGGAGCAGGCGAGGAAGCTGGTCGAGCAGGACCAGGTCCTGCTGATTTTCCAGTCGCTCGGCACGCCGACCAACACCGCGATCCACAAGTACATGAACGCGAAGAAGACGCCGCAGCTGTTCGTGGCCACGGGCGCGGGCAAGTGGAACGACCCCAAACACTTTCACTGGACCATGGGCTGGCAGCCGTCCTATCCCGGCGAGGCGGAGATTTACGCCGCTTGGCTGCTGAAGAACAAGCCGAACGCAAAAGTCGGGATCCTGTACCAGAACGACGACTACGGTAAGGACTACCTGAACGGCTTCCTCAAGGGCCTCGGCAAGCACGCGAAGAAGATGGTGGTGGCGAAGGAGTCGTACGAGGTTACCGACCCGACGGTCGATTCGCAGATCATCAAGCTCAAGGACTCGGGCGCGGACACTTTCTTCAACATCACCACCCCGAAGTTCGCGGCGCAGGCGATCCGCGCGGCCTACGACACCGGCTGGAAGCCGCTGCAGTTCCTAAACAACGTCTCGTCCGCCATCGGCTCGGTGCTCAAGCCGGCGGGATACGACAAGTCCACCGGCGTGATCACGACCGTGTACCAGATGGACTACAGCGACCCGCAGTTCAAGGACGATCCCGCGATGAAGAAGTGGGAAGCGTGGATGGACAAGTACATGCCGGGCGCGGACAAGACCAACGGCAACTACATCTTTGCCTACAACGTCGCCTACACGATGGAGCAGGTGCTGAAAAAGGCCGGCGACGACCTGACGCGCGCGAACGTCATGAAGCAGGCCGCGAACCTGAAGAACCTCACGGTTCCGTTGCTGCTGCCCGGGATTACGGTGAACACCTCACCGACCGACTATGCGCCGATCCAGTGCGAGCAGCTGGCGAAGTTCAACGGCAAGGAATGGGAGCGCTTCGGCGACGTGATCTGCCCGAAGTGAGCGCCGCGACGTTCGAGTGAAAGCAAGGCCCGCCGGTTCTCGGCGGGCCTTTTTACTTGGGCTTCGCCGCCGCGCGGCGGCGCTGGAGCAGCAGGATCACCCCTAGCACCGCGAGCGCGGGCACGAACAGCCACTCCTTGGCCGGGCGCGGGCGCTCGGTCTCGATCCCGATCACGTTGAAGCCCTGCTCGAAGCCGGCTTTGTCGGCCCGGCTGTTGAGTCCCACCGCCATGATCTGCGCCCCCGCGGGGGTGACCAGCACGCTCATGCCGGCCTTGCGTATGCGCTGCAGGCCGCTGCCGGGTTCGCCTAGCGGCAGCAGCACGGTCTTCTTGACGTCCTTGCCTTCGATGGTGGTGCCCGCGATGCGCACCCGCAGGCCGCTGCTCTGCGGCGCCGCGGCCGCGAGCCGGACGAGTTCCTGCGGCGGCGCCATGTCGTAGCGCGGCAGCGCGAGGTCGAGCCAGAACCCGGGGCGCAGGAAGGTGAAGGTCACCAGCAGCAGCAGCGCGGACTCGTACCAGCGGCTGCGGGTGATGAACCAGCCCTGGGTCGCTGCGGCGAACACGAGCATGCCGAGGATCGCACCCCCGATCACCACCGCCAGCTGCAGGTAGCTGCCGACGCCGATCATGAGCAGCTGCGGGTTGAAGATGAACATGAACGGCAGGATCGCGGTCCGGCTGCTGTACCAGAACGCAGTGGCCCCGGTCTTGATCGGATCCGCGCGCGAGATCGCGGCGGCCGCGAACGAGGCGAGCCCGACCGGCGGGGTGACGTCGGCCATCAGCCCGAAATAGAACACGAACATGTGCACCGCCACCAGCGGCACTACCAGCCCGGACTGGGCGCCGAGCTCGACCACCACCGGCGCCATGAGGGTCGAGACCACGATGTAGCTCGCGGTGGTCGGCATCCCCATGCCGAGCACCAGGCAGATGAACGCCACCAGCATCAGCATCAGGATGATGTTGCCGGACGAAACGGCTTCGACGAACTCGGTCATCACCAGGCCCAGGCCGGTGAGCGAGACCGTGCCGACGATGATCCCCGCCGCGGCGGTGGCCAGCGCGATGCCGATCATGTTGCGCGCGCCGCGCTCGAGGCCGTCGATCAGGTCGTCCCAGCCGGCGCGGAACACGGACCACGGCAGCGGCTGGCGGCGCATCAGGGCAATGAGCGGTTTCTGGGTGAGCAGGATCACGATCAGCAGCAGCGTGGCGTAGAACGCCGACAGCCCGGGCGAGAGCTCCTCGACCATCAGGGCCCAGATCAGCAGCGCCACCGGCAGCAGGTAGTGCAGCCCGGCAAGCAGCGTTTCCTTGAGCGGCGGCAGCTTGAGCACCGGCGCATTCGGATCGTCGATCGCAAGATCGGGCTCGGCCGCCACCACGCGCAGGACCAGGACGTAGGCCGCGGCGAGCAGGGCGAGGATCACCCACAGCGCGCTGGCGCCGAGCATGGGTTTGAGCCATCCGAGCCCGAAGTACACGACGTTCGCCAGCACCACGATGCCGGCGAAGGTCATCAGGATGCCGAGCAGGCGGCCCAGGCGCGAGAAATCCTTGTCGCGCGGGATCCCGGCGATGCCGGCCTTGCAGGCCTCGAGGTGCACGATGTAGAACAGCGCGATGTAGGAGATGATCGCCGGCAGGAACGCGTTCTTGATGATCTGGGTGTACGGCACGCCGACGTACTCGGCCATCAGGAACGCCGCCGCGCCCATCACCGGAGGCATGATCTGGCCGTCGACGCCGGCGGCGACCTCGATCGCGCCGGCCTTTTCGGGCGAGTAGCCGACCCGCTTCATGAGCGGGATGGTGAAGGTGCCGCAGGTAACCACGTTCGCCACCGACGAGCCGGAGATCATCCCCATCAGCCCGGATGACACGACCGCCGCCTTGGCCGGTCCGCCGCGCATGTGGCCGAGCAGGGCGAAGGCCGCCTTGATGAAGTAGTTGCCCGCGCCGGCTTTCTCGAGCAGCGAGCCGAACAGCACGAACAGGAAGATGTAGCTGGCCGAAACGCCCAGCGCGACCCCGAACACGCCCTCGGTGGTGAGCCAGTAATGCGATACCGCCTTCGAGAGCGAAACGTCCTTGTGCGCGATCACGTCCGGCATGTGGGTGCCGGCGAAGGCGTAGCCCAGCATCAGCAGCGCGATCACCGCGAGCGGCGGGCCGAGCACGCGCCGGGTCGCTTCCAGCAGCAGCAGCACGCCGGCTACGGCGGTGGCCATGTCGAGCCAGGTCGGCTCGCCCGGCCGGGTCGAGATCTCGCGGTAGAACAGGAACAGGTAGGCGCCGCAGAACGCCGCGAGCAGCGCGAGCGCCCAGTCGGGCGCCGGTATCCATTCGCGCGGCGAGCGCTTCGCGAACGGAAAAGCGAGGTAGGCGAGGAACAGCCCCAGGCCGAGATGCAGCGAGCGCATCTCGGTGGAGTTCAGGACGAAGACGCCGAAGGTGTACGGCAGTGGCGATGCGTACCACAGCTGCAGCAGGGACCAGCCGATGCAGGTCCAGGCGAGGATGCGCTTCGCCAGCCCGGAGGGCTTGCGCCCTCCGAGGTCGGCTTCCTGGACCAGCGCTTCGGCGTCTACGCCGGCGCTCACTTGATGAGGCCTTTCTCCCTGAAGTAGCGCGCGGCGCCTTCATGCAGCGGCGCCGAGAGGCCGTCCTTCACCATGTGCTGCGGGTCGAGATGCGCGAAGGCCGGGTGCAGCTTCTTGAACTCGTCCAGGTTGTCGAACACCGCCTTGGTGATGGTGTAGACGATGTCGGCCGGCACCTTGCTCGAGGTCACCAGCGTCGCCAGCACGCCGTAGGTCTGGGTCGGCTGCGGGTTGTTGGCGTACATCCCGCCCGGAATGGTGGCGTAAGCGTAGTACGGATGCTCCTTGACCAGCTTGTCGATCGCCGGGCCGGTGAGCGAAACCAGCTTCGCGCCGCACGTCGTAGTCGGATCCTGGATGTTGGCCGAAGGGTGGCCCACGCCGTAGAAGAAGCCGTCGATCTTGTTGTCGCACAGCGCGGGGCCGTGCTCATCCGCCTTGAGCTCCGAGGCGAGCGAGAAATCCGACATCTTCATGTTGAGCGCCTTGAGCAGCTCTTCCAGCGCCGCGCGCGTGCCCGAGCCGGGGTTGCCGACGTTGAAGCGCTTGCCCTTGAAGTCGGTGAACTTGGTGATGTGGGCGTCGGCGCGCGCGACCACGGTGAACGGCTCGGGGTGAACCGAGAACACCGCGCGCAGGTCCTTGTACGGCTCCTTGAACGAAGCGGTGCCGTGGTAGGCCTGGTACTGCACGTCGGACTGGGACATGCCGAGGTCGAGCTCGCCCGCCTTGATCGTGTTCACGTTGTACACCGAGCCGCCGGTCGACTCGACCGAGCAGCGGATGCCGGTCTTGGCGCGGTCCTTGTTCACCAGGCGGCAGATTGCGCCGCCCACCGCGTAGTACACGCCGGTGATGCCGCCGGTGCCGATGGTGACGAAGCGCTGGTCCGCCGCCACGGCCGGAGCCGACACGAGCGAGCAGCCGACGGCGATCGTCAGCGCCGCGATCGCGGCGCGCACGGGTGCTGCTGTTGAATTGATTGCTTTCATAACTGAAATCCTCCGGTCGAATTGGAATTGGCGCTCGGATCGTCGCCTTGCAGAGCATTATACTTGCACACATGAAAGTTACGAGGCCGAGCGGCGAGCCGGACCTCATTGCGCAAGTTGCGCGGCTGGCCCGCGGCCAGCTCGATGCGACCCAGGCGGCGCTCGCGGAAGCGTTCACTCGCCTTTACTACGGCGGCGCGGACCTGCACGAGCTCGGCGAGCGCGATCCGGCGGACCTGGCCGGCGCTGCGGCGGCGCATCTCGAC
>JBAUTD010000004.1:0-2195 GCA_049582045.1 Burkholderiales bacterium | reverse complement strand
TCCCGGTGCTGGTCGCCGTCGCCGCGCAGGGCGGGTCGGCCGCGCAGGTGGTCGGCGCAAGCGTATTCGCGACCACCGCGGTGCTGCTCTACTTGAGCTCCACTCTTTTCCACGCCGTGACCGCGCCCGGTGCCAAACGCGTGCTGCAGGTCCTCGATCACTCGGCGATCTACCTGCTGATCGCCGGCACCTACACCCCATTCACCCTCGGCGTCCTGCGCGGCCCGTGGGGCTGGACCCTGTTCGGGCTGGTGTGGGGCTTCGCCGCCGTCGGCACGATCGTGAAGGCGATCGGCGGCGTGCGCTACAACGGCCTGTCGACCGCGGTCTACCTCGCGATGGGCTGGCTGATCCTCATCGCGGCCGACCCGGCCTGGCACCTGGTGCCCAAGTGGGGCCTCGCCTGGCTGCTCGCCGGCGGAATCGCCTACACCGCGGGCGCGCTGTTCTTCCTGGCCGAGCGCATCAGGTACTTCCACTTCGTCTGGCACCTGTTCGTGGTCGCCGGCACCGCCTGCCACTTCGTCGCGGTTCTGCGCTACGCGGGCTGAGACGTCCGCGTCTGCACTATATCCCGGCAGACGTCGGCTGACGTGCAGGTTATTTTTGATTGCGGCCAAAGAATCGGTCATAGTTGCCGCCGTCTACCCTACTTGGAGGAGGAGGACATGGCACAGCAATATGGTGAGGACGAAGTGGCGCAGCAGCCGGCGGCCAACACGGACCGCATTCGCCGCCGCCTGATTCAGGCCGCGGGCGGCGCACTCGCGGCGGGCAGCCTGCCGGGGCTCGCGTACGCCGCGAGCGCGCGCACGCTCAAGGTCGGCTTCGTCAGCCCGCGCACCGGGCCGCTCGCCGGATTCGGCGAGTGCGACCCGTACGTGCTCGGGCTCGCGCGCAAGGCGCTCGCCAAGGGCCTGCGCATCGGCGGCAAGACCTGGCACGTCGAGATCATCGACCGCGACACGCAGTCGGATCCGGCGCGCGCGGGCCAGCTCGCCAAGGGCCTGATCAACCAGGCGCACGTCGACCTGATGCTCACCACCTCGACGCCCGAGGTGGTCAACCCGGTGTCGGACGCCTGCGAAGCCGCCGGCGTGCCCTGCCTGTCGACCATCGTGCCGTGGGAGGCGTGGTACTTCGGCCGCGGCGCGAAGCCCGGCCAGCCCTCGCCGTTCCACTGGACCTACCACTTCTGCTTCGGCGGCGGCGACTTCTTCAAGGCCTACAACTCGCAGTGGAACGGCCCGGTCAAGACCAACAAGCGGGTCGGCATCCTCTACCCCAACGACGCCGACGGCAACGCGGTGCGCGCGCACCTCGCGCCCGAGCTCGCCAAGGCCGGCTTCACGATCGTCGACCCGGGCGGCTACGAGGACGGCACGACCGACTACACGGCGCAGATCTCGAAGTTCAAGGCCGAGGAATGCGAGATCTTCAACACCTTCCCGATCCCGCCCGACTTCGCCACCTTCTGGCGCCAGGCGGCGCAGCAGGGCTACACGCGCATGGTGAAGATCGCGCAGATCGCCAAGACCGGGCTGTTCCCCTCCCAGGTCGAGGCGCTCGGCTCGCTCGGCTACAAGCTCGCCACCGGCTGCTACTGGCACCCGACCTGGCCGTACAAGTCGCCGTTGACCGGGCATTCCTCGCAGGCGCTCGGCGACGGCTACGAGAAGACGACCGGCCGCCAGTGGAACCAGCAGATCGGCGCCAGCATGGCACTGCTCGACGCCGGCATGGCCACCCTGGTCGCGAGCGGCAATCCCAAGAGCAAGGCCGAGGTCGCGAAGGCGATGAGCACGCTGAAGGTCGTCACCCCGGTCGGTCCGATCGACTTCACCAAGGGGCCGGTGCCGAACGTTTCGGCCACGCCGATCATCGGCAGCCAGTGGGTGAAGGCGACCCACGGCAAGTTCAAGCTTGCGCTGCCGCTGACCGAGAACGCGGACGACCCCAGCGTCCCGATCGGGGCGCAGCTGATACCGTACAACTCATGACGCGGCGGTGATCCTCGCGGCGGAGGGCGTCAGCAAGAGCTTCGGCGCCCTGGTCGTCCTCGACCAGATTCACTTCGCCGTCGGCGCCGACGAGGCCGTGGGCATCGTCGGCCCGAACGGCGCCGGCAAGACCACGCTGCTGAACGTGCTGGCGGGCGCCTTCGGCCCGGGCGCCGGCAGCGTCTTCTTCAAGGG
>JBAUTD010000003.1:0-2301 GCA_049582045.1 Burkholderiales bacterium | reverse complement strand
GGCCAGGGGTGCGCCGCCGCGGCGGCGGCGAGCTGCTCGGCAACGGGGCCGACGTCGCCGACGATCCCGACGTCGACCCCGCGATTGCGCCCAACCTGCACGCCGCTCGGGTCGACCTGGATGAGCTTCGCGCTTTGCGCCATGATCGGCGGCAGACCGTAACCGACGGTGAAATCGAGCAGCTTGCCCAGCAGCAGCACCACGTCGGCCTCGCGGATCAAGTTCGCCGGCTGATGCTGCGAAAGGTCGAAGAAGCCGAAGCAGTAGGGATGCTCGTCGGAAACGATGCCGCGCGCGGCCTCTTCGGTCATCAGCGGCAGCCTGGTGGTCTCGATCAGCCTCTCGAGCGCCGCGCCCCAGTCGCCGTAGGCGGCCGGCGTACCGGCCACGACGAGCGGCCGCTCCGCCGCGTGCAGCAGCCGCAGCGCCTGTTCGATCTGCGCAGGCGCGGCGAGGCGCGGCGCCTGCGGACGGCAGGACTGCGGCTCGAAGAAGCGGATTTCGGAGTCTTCCACGCGCTGGGTCTGCACGTCGATCGGCACCGTCAGGTGCACCGGCCCGCGCCTGCCGTCATATGCGGTGCGCACCGCGGTCGCCACCATGTCCGGGATGCGCCGCGCATCGTGCACCAGCCAGGCGCCCTTGGTCGCGGGACGGGCCAGGCCGACCTGATCGATCTCCTGCATGATCCCGCGGTGGTAGTCGCGCAGCGCAGCCGATCCGGCGATGTTGAGCACAGGGCTCTCGGAGGAGAGCGCGTTGACCAGGCCGGGGATGGCGTTCGCGTGCCCCGGAGTGGTGAAAGCGCACACCCCCAGCCGCCCCGTCAGCCGCCCCCAGGCATCCGCCATGTGCACTGCGGCCTGCTCGTGGCGGCAGTCGATCAGTCTGAAACCTTCGTCGGCCAGAAGGTCGAGCAAGGGCAGGATATGGTCGCCCGCCAAGGTGAATATCGTGTCGACGCCCTCCTCGCGCAGGGCGCGAGTCAGCAAATGCGAGCCGGTCGTGGTCATGGCCGGAACGCGCTAGAATCCGCGGCAAGCGGAGTCATCCGCTCAAGGACGAGGGAGACATGCCGATTTCCAATAACTATTTTGTCGCTCACGTAGTTGTCCCTTCGGCGCTGGTGTTTGTACTGATAGTAGGCGTCGCAGGAATCCTTCTCGGATTGGGATTGATCGCCCGCAACGAATCGGTCCTGCGGCTGCTCGAGCGCCTGAACCATTGGACCTCGCTGCGGCGCGCGCTCAAGCCGCTCGAGGTCCCGCGCGATATCGAGCAGGGCGTACGCAGGCATCCCCGCGGGCTGGGTATCGTGATCCTCATCGGAGCCGCATTTTCCCTCTACTTCCTGCTTCTGCGGGTGAGCGCTTCGGATTTCACCGCGCTGCTTGCCGCCGGCTCGACGCAAGGGGCGCTGCTGTGGTTCGCGAACAGCCTGCGCTGGGCGCTGATCGGCGCGAACGTCATCGCCCTGGCGATCGGCATCGTGCTCGCGTTCCTGCCGCAGATGATGGGCCCGCTGGCCGCCGGCGCCAACCGCTGGGTCTCGTCGCGCCGGCTGACCATGAAGGCCGATGAGATGGATCTCACGCTCGACCTCGTCGTGCGCGCCTATCCCCGGCTCGCGGGCACGCTCATCGCGATCGGCGCGTTGGTACCCACGGTCGGCGCAACGATGATGCTGTTCGGCGGACGCTGAGTTCCGCGCGGCGCGCCCGGGCATTCAGCGCAGCTTCGAGTACGCGGTCGGGGCGAGGATCTGGTTCTCGATCCGGGCGACGATTTGCCCGCCTTTTTCCGTTTCGGCCCGCGCTGCGATCCACTCCGGGTCGCTCTGGAACGCGTTCCAGCGCCGCTCGCGCTCACCCAGGCTGTCCCATTCGAGCAGATAGGTGAGCGCCTGGTGGTCGGTGCCGATCAGCGTGGTCCAGAAACCGACCGGTCGGATGGCATGCTTGTCCCACAGCTTGAGCGTGATGGTCTCGAAGCGGCGGTTCAGGTCCGGCAGACGGCCCGGGACGCAGTGGTAGACGCGCAGTTCGTGGATCACGGGCTTTCCCCCTATCTGAGCTTGAATTCGATGTCGCGCAGCACCGGGTCGTCGGCGCGCGCGACCTCATTTTCGACCAGCGCCCCGCATCCGGGGCAGAAGAACTGGCGGAACACTGGTCGGTCGTCGATGTAGCGGCGCCAGTCGCCGATGTTGGGGTTCGCCGCGGCGATCTCGCGCTCCAGCGCCACGCAGGCGTCCTTGAAGTTGTCGCGCAGGGCGCCCAGGTCCGCTGCGCACTTGGCGCA
>JBAUTD010000002.1:0-6073 GCA_049582045.1 Burkholderiales bacterium | reverse complement strand
CCACCTCGCCGATGCGGGCGTCGCAGACGGCAGCGAGCTCGCGCGCGGCGCGCGGCGAGCTCGCGCCGAGCGCGCGCAGCAGATCGATCGCAAGAGAGCGCATGCCTGAAGTATATGAGATCAACCCGCGCCGAAGGCGAAATCACGTCCTGGCGCGGCCGCGAACAGCGCGCGGGTGTACTCGTGCCGGGGGCTGCCGAAGATCTGCAGCGCGGGGCCTTGCTCGACGATGCGTCCTTGCGACATCACCGCGACATGGTCGCACACCTGGGCCGCGACGCGCAGGTCGTGGGTGATGAACAGCATCGCCAGGTTCAGCCGCGCGCGGATCTCCTCGAACAGCGCCAGCACCTGCGCCTGCACCGAGACGTCGAGCGCGGAAACGGCCTCGTCGGCGATCAGCAGCTCGGGCTCCATCGCCAGCGCGCGCGCGATGCAGATGCGCTGGCGCTGCCCGCCCGAGAACTGGTGGGGATAGCGGTTCAGCACGCCGGGGTCCATGCGAACCAGCTCCATCAGTCGCCGCGCCCGTTCGAGCGCTTCGCGCCGCGACAAGCCGTAATTGAGCGGTCCCTCGATGATCGCCTCGCCCACCGTGCGGCGCGGGTTGAGCGAGCGGTACGGGTCCTGGAATACGATCTGGACCTTGCGCCGCAGAGGGCGCAGCGCGGCGCGCGAGCGGGTGGCGATCTCCTCGCCGCCGAGCCGGATCTCGCCGCCGCTCGGGTCGATCAGGCGCACGATGCAGCGCGCCACCGTCGACTTGCCGGATCCCGACTCGCCCACGATGCCGAGCGTTTGCCCGCGCCGGATCTCGAGCGCGACGCCCTCGGCCGCGTGCACCTCGCGGCGCCCCGAGAACCAGCCGCGGTCGACGTAGGTTTTGGACAAGCCGCGCGTCTCGAGCACCAGCGGGGCGGAGGCGTCGGCGCTGCGCCCCTGAGGGTGGACCTTGGGCACCGCGCCGATCAGCATTCGGGTGTAGAAATGCTGCGGCCGCGTCAGCACCTCGTGCTTGGGCCCCAGCTCGACCATCTCGCCCAGGCGCAGGACCGCGACGCGGTGCGCGATCTCGGCCACGACGCCAAAGTCGTGGGTGATGAACAGCACGCCCATGCCGTGGCGCGCCTGCAGCTCCTGGATCAGCTTCAGGATCTGCGCCTGCGTGGTGACGTCGAGCGCGGTGGTCGGTTCGTCGGCGATCAGCAGCACGGGCTCGAGCACCAGCGCCATCGCGATCACGATGCGCTGGCGCTGGCCGCCCGAGAGCTGGTGCGGGTAGGAGGCGACGATGCGCTCGGGATCCGGCAGCGCGACCTCGCGCACGATGTCGAGGATCTTCGAGCGCCGCGCGAGGGGCGCAAGGCGCGTGTGCTGGCGCAGCACCTCGTCGATCTGCGCGCCGCAGGTCATAACCGGGTTGAGCGCGGTCATCGGCTCCTGGAAGACCATCGACATGCGAGTGGCGCGCAGCTCGCGCAGCCGCTCCGGGCCGAGCTGCACCACGTCCTCGCCCTCGAGCAGGATGCTGCCGCCGGTGACCGGCAGCGACGGCGGCAGCAGGCCCATCAGGGCCTGGGCGATCACCGACTTTCCCGATCCCGACTCGCCCACCAGGCAGACGATCTCGCGGCGCTCGACGCTGAACGAGACGTGCTCGACCGCGCGCCGGCGATCACTGCCCGCGGGCAACGCAACGGAGAGGTCGCGCACCTCGAGCACCGCGCTCATACGCGCCTGGCCATCTTGGGATCGAGCGTGTCGCGCAGTCCGTCGCCCAGAATGTTCACCGCGAGCACCGTGACGGCGAGAAACAGGCCCGGGAAAAACACGTTGTGAGGGTACTCGTTGAACTGGACCCGGCCCTCGGCCATGATGTTGCCCCAGGTCGGAATGTCCGGCGGCAGTCCGACGCCGAGGAACGACAGGATCGACTCGAGCAGGATGGCCGAGGCGCAGATATAGGTGCCCTGCACGATCAGCGGCGCGATCGTATTGGGCAGGATGTGGCCGAACATGATCTTCCATGTCGGCGTGCCGAGCGACACCGCCGCCTCGACGTAGGGCTCCTCCCGGATCGACAGCACCAGCGAGCGCACCAGCCGCGTCACGCGCGGGATCTCGGGGATCGCAATGGCGATCACGACCGTGGTCAGGCTGCCGCGCCACAACGCCACCAGCGCGATCGCGACCAGGATGCCGGGGATCGCCATCAGCCCGTCCATGAAGCGCATCAGCACGCCGTCGAGCACGCGCAGGTAGCCGGCGCCGAGCCCGGCGACGATGCCGAAGGCGAGCGCGAGCAGCGCCGCGAGCAGCCCCACGCTGAGCGACACCCGGGTGCCGTAGATCACCCGGCTGTAGATGTCGCGCCCGAACGAGTCCGAGCCCATGAGGAAGCGATGCGCAATGGTGTCGCCGTCGAGCGTGGTGATCTGGCCCATCATGCCCGGCCGCAGGTCGCGGCTGCCGGCATCGAACAGGGTCGGGTCGACGGTCCCGAGCCAGGGCGCCGCGAGCGCGATCGCGAGCAGCAGCACGAGCACGCTGCCGCCGAGGCGCACCGACCAGTTGCGCCGCAGCCGGCGCCAGGCCGACTCGTGCCGGCGCACGTCCGCGGCTTCTACCGAGAGGGCGTCGGCGTCCATCAGTAGCGGATCCGCGGATCGAAGATCACGTACGACAGGTCGACCAGCAGGTTGACCACCACGTAGACGAATGAGAAGAACAGGATCACGCCCTGGATGGTCGGGAAGTCGCGCGCGAGCACCGCGTCCACCGTGAGGCGGCCCAGGCCCGGAATGGCGTACACCGACTCGGTCACCACCACGCCGCCGATCAGCAACGCGATGCCGATCCCGATCACGGTGACGATCGGCACCGCGGCGTTGGCCAGGGCGTGCGCGATCAGCACGCGCGACTCGGGCAGCCCCTTGGCGCGCGCGGTGCGGATGTAATCCTCGCCCAGCGCCTCGATCACCGAGGCCCGCGTCACGCGCGCGATCAGCGCGATGTAGATCACCGACAGCGTGATCGAGGGCAGGATCAGGTGGCGAAGGAACGGCCAGAAGCCCTCGCCGAGCCTCTTGTAGCCCTGCACCGGCAGCCAGCCGAGCTTGAGCGAAACGATCCATATCAGGATGTAGGCCAGCACGAACACCGGAATCGAGAAGCCGAGTACCGAAAAGGCCATCAGTGCGCGGTCGAACCAGCCGCCGAAGCGCCACGCCGCGATCACCCCGAGCGGCACCGACACCAGCACCGCGATCACCAGCGTGAACGTGGCGAGCGCGAGGGTCGGCTCGAGCCGCTGCGCGATCAGGTCGGTCACCTTGATCTTGAAGTAGAACGACTCGCCGAGATCGCCGTGCAGCAGGTGCGAGACCCAGATACCGAACTGCACGATGATCGGCTTGTCCAGCCCGAGGCTGATGCGGATCTGCGCGATCTGGTCGCGGCTCGCGGCGTCCCCGGCGAGAATGGCGGCCGGATCGCCCGGGGTCAGGCGCAGCAGCAGGAACACGAGCACCGCGACGATCACCAGCACGGGAATCGTCGCAAGCAGGCGCCGGGCGATGAACTTGTACACGATGGCTCGAAAAAAAACGGCCCCGGGGGTCAGCCCGGAGCCGTCATGCTAGCGCAGCGGCTCAGTTCTTTTTCACATTCCAGTAGAAGTCGCCCGGCCCGATCACCAGGCCCGTAATGCCCTTGCGCAGCGCGACCGGGTTGATGTACTCGCCCAGCGGCGCGTGCGTGCCGTAGGTGAAGGCCTCGGCCTGGATCTCGGCCGCGAGCTTCTTGCGCTTGCCGAGGTCGAGCTCGCGCGCGAACTGGGCCTTGAGCTGCTCGATCTTCGGGTCGTCCGGCCAGCCGAACCAGGAGGCCTTCTCGCCCTTGGTGTCGAGCGCCGCGTTGGAGAGCGGGCTCCAGATGTCGGGTGCCACCCACGCGGTGCAGAACATGTTCCAGCCGCCCTGCGCGGGGGGATCCTTCTTGGCGCGGCGCGACACCAGCGTCTGCCAGTCCATCGCCTGCAGGTCGACCTTGAAGCCGGCCTGGCGCATGAGCTGCGCGGCGACGTCGGGCAGCTTCTGGATCGCCGCCAGGTCGGTCGGCTTCATCAGCACCACCGGCGTGCCGTCGTAGCCCGATGCCTTGAGCAGCTCGCGCGCCTTGCGCATGTTCGACTTGGCCATGATCTCGCTGCCGGCGGTGGTCGCGTAAGGCGTGTTGCAGGTGAACATCGACGGGCAGCTGTGGTAGTACTCCTTCACCCCGACCTGGGCCTGCAGGAAGGCTTCCTGGCGGAACGCGGCCAGCGCCGCGCGCCGCACCGCCGCCTTGTCGAACGGCGGGTGCAGGGCGTTGAAGCGGCACATGTACTGGAAGCCCATCGGGTCGCGGTTGACGATCTCGACGCCCTTGATGTCCTTCAGCTGGCCGTAGCTCTCGAAGGCCGGACGCTCGAGGATGTCGACCTCGCCCTTGGCCAGCGCGTTGACCTGCGATTGCGGGTCGCGCAGCGCGAGGTTGAACTCGACCCGGTCGACGTATACCCGCTTGCCGCCGGTGGTGCCCGAGGCGGGCTCCTTGCGCGGCACGTACTTGGTGTTCTTGACGTAGACGGCCTTGTCGCCCGGCTTGAATTCGTCCTTCTTGAAGATGTAGGGGCCGGAGCCGGTGTAGTCGTCGATCTGCTTGAACGGGTCGGTCTCGGCGACGCGCTTGGGCATGATGAACGGGACGTTGGACGAGGGCTTGCCCAGGGCCTCGAGCACGAAGCCGCAGGGCTCCTTGAGCTTGAGCACGAAGGTGTCGGGCGCGGGCGTTTCCATCGCGTCGACAAAGGTCATCAGCTGCTGGCCCAGGGCGTCGCGCCGGCCCCAGCGCTTGAGCGAGGCCACGACGTCCTCGCTGGTCACCGGCGCGCCGTCGTGGAACGCGAGCCCTTTCCTCAGCTTGAAGCTCCAGGTCTTGCCGTCCTTCGACATGGTCCAGGTGTCGACCATCTGCGGCTTGACGCGGGCCTTGGCGTCGGTGCCGAACAGCGTGTCGTAGATCATGTAGCCGTGGTTGCGGCTCATGTACGCGGTGGTCCAGATCGGGTCGAGGATCGACAGGTTGGAGTGCGTCACTACGCGCAGCACCTTGCCCTGCGCAAAGGCGCCCGGGGAGGCGCCGATGGCGGCGAAGGCGGCGGCGAGCACGGCGATTCTGCGAAATGAGATCATTTGGGTCTCCGGGAAGGGCAGCCCTGACACGATAATTGAACGCTTACAGCCCAGCAAGCATTCACCGGCAACTTGCAAGGAACCTTTCATGGCACGCATCGCGGTCGGCGGCTTCCAGCACGAGACCAATACCTTCGCGCCCTCGCGCGCCGACTACGCCGCCTTCGAGGCGGGCGGCGGCTGGCCCGGGGTCAAGTTCGGCGAGGCGCTGTTCGAGGCGGTCGAAGGCGCCAACATCCCGGCTGCGGGCGCGATCCAGGCCCTGCGCGGGCTGGGCCACCGGCTGGTCGGCACGGCCTGGGCCGCGGCGAGCCCGTCGGCGCACGTGACCACCGATGCCTTCGAGCGGGTCCTCGGCGGGATGATGGAGAACCTCAAGGCGGCGCTTCCGGTGGACGGCGTCTACCTCGACCTGCACGGGGCGATGGTCACCGAGGCGCACGACGACGGCGAAGGGGAGATCCTGCGCCGCGTGCGCGAGCTGGTCGGCCCGCGGGTGCCGATCGCCGCCAGCCTCGACCTGCATTGCAACCTGACGCGCGCCATGCTCGAGCAGGCCGACGCGCTGGTCGCTTACCGCACCTATCCGCACGTCGACATGGCCGACACCGGCGCGCGTGCCGCGCGCCTGCTCGATCGCATGCTCAAGACCGGCTCGCGCCTCGCCATGGCCTCGCGCACGCTCGACTTTCTCACCGGGCTGCCGTCGCAGTCCTCCTTCATCGAGCCGTGCCGCGGTCTGTATCGCGAGCTGGGCGAGCTGGAGAATACGAGCGACGTCGTGCTTTCGTTCACCCCCGGGTTCCCGATGGCGGACTTCGAGGAGTGCGGCATGGCGG
>JBAUTD010000001.1:0-5246 GCA_049582045.1 Burkholderiales bacterium | reverse complement strand
GGACGTGGCCAAGGCGCTGGACATCCATCCGTTCATGCTCTCGAAGTGGAAGAAGGACTACCGTGAAGGCCGGCTCAAGCTCAAGCCGGCGGCCGAGGCCGCTGGCTTGAGCTTGCCCAAGGCGCTGGGGGCGCCCAAGGCGGACCCCGAGAAACGCTCGCTCAAGAAACAGGTCAAGCAGCTCGAGGCGAAGGTGGCGGCGCGGCGCGAGGTGCGCGCGCTCGAGAAGAAGCTTGCGGCGCTCGAGGTGGAGCACGATCTCTTAAAAAAAGCCATCCGCTTCAATATCGAACGCCGAAGGCGAAGTTCGAATTCATAGCCGAGCACCGGGCGCAGTACGGCGTGGCGTTCCTGTGCCGGCGCTACAAGGTCTCGCGAAGCGGGTTCTACGCCTGGCTCGCCAGAGATGGCAGCCCGCGCCGGCGATACGACGAGATGCTGGGCGAGCGCATCGAGTGCATCTTCCACGACAGCAGCGGGCGCTACGGCTCACCGCGCGTGCACGAGGTGCTGCGGCGCGAGGGCGTACGCTGCAGCAACAAGCGCGTGGCGCGGCTGATGCGCGAGCGGGGCCTGCGCGCCCGGGTGAGCAGGCTCTACCGCAATGGCTCCGGGAGGGCTCGACGGTTCTTTGCCAAGACCGCCAACCTGCGGCTCGAGGACCCTTTGCCCACGCGGCTGGATCAGATCTGGGTGGGCGATCTGACGTATCTACGTCTGGGCAAGCGCTGGCGCTACCTCGCCACCGTCATGGACCTGTTCTCGCGCCGCATCGTGGGCTGGACGCTGTCTCGCCATCGCACGACCGAGGTGACGCTGCGGGCGCTCAAGCGCGCGATCGCCGCGCGCAGCCCCAGGCCGGGGCTGCTGTTCCACTCCGATCGCGGAATCGAATACTCGGCCTACGGCTACCAGGACTTCCTGAAGATGCACGGCATCGTGCCCAGCATGAACCGGCCGCGGCACTGCCAGGACAACGCGCACATGGAGAGCTTCTTCCATTCCCTGAAGGCCGAGCTCACGCACCGCAAGAGCTACGAAAGCGACGCCGAGCTCAACGCGTCGGTCGCGCGTTATATCGATCGCTTCTACAACGACAAACGCATCCATTCCAGCCTGGGGTACCATTCCCCGGTCGAGTTCGAATGCTTGGCCCATGCCCAGCAAAGTGTCCACTGAAACGGATGAAGATCACGCGGTGTGACACCGGTGCAGAGTCTGGCAGTTGTCCCTCGCGCCGGCTAACGCAGCGTTAGATTGCGCTAGACCGAGCGCCGTGCTGGTGAGGCAAATGGCTCATGAGACCACGAATTAAAGTCATCACATTGGGTGTAAGCGATCTGCAAAAGTCGCTGACCTTTTATCGGGATGGGATGGGTTTGGCGACGCAGGGAATCATCGGCACAGAATTTGAAGACGGGGCGGTTGTCTTCTTCAACATGAACGACGACCTGATTTTGGCGTTGTACCCGAAAGTCGCTCTAGCGAAGGATGCGAAGCTATCCGCCAGCGCGCCAAGTCCTACAGAGTTCTCCCTGGGCCATATCGTCAAATCCAAACATGAAGTTGACGCGCTGATGAGACAAGCCGAAAAGGCGGGTGCCAAAATCACAGATCCCGCACACGACCGATTTTGGGGAGGGTACTCAGGTTACTTCCAAGACTTAGACGGCCATCTCTGGGAAATCGCCTGGAATCCACAATGGGAAGTAAAGGACTGATAGCGCAATCCAACCCCGCGATCGACAGCGACACCGTCTGGTCGCCGCTACGCGCTCCGCATGGAGCGCGTCATCGCGAACGTTAGTGTCCAAATGCGAAAACTCTCGGCCTTACTGCTGATTTCCTTGATCGGTTGTGCGAGCAATGGCCTCCATGAACCGGCTCCGTGGAATTTCATCGGACGGGATAAATCTGAGGTAACCGCGGAACTTCAGGCTCGCGGCTACATGTGTCAAGGTGCAGGTTCGAAGTCGAGTGCGGTGTACCGGGTTTATACGCTCTGTGAACAATTGACTGCCTCAGGGAATTGCCACGTAGTTGAGATAGACGTATCGCCACCAAAGCTTATAGTTGTTTCTGTGACATTCAAATCAGCATCCACATGCCGGTTCAAGTGATACTGAAGACTGACTTTGGCCGGTGCGGCACGGCCGGAAGCGCCGCGCCACCTGTAGAGCTGCGTACACGCCGAAGACCCCAAAACACTTTGCGGAACAGACGCGAAGGAATATTCCTCTCGACGGGAACCAGGCCATGAAGACGATCACTATCTCGAAGAAAGACATGGAAAAGCGCGTGGCGCGCTTCAAGGACTTGAAGCCGCTGCCGATCCAGCAGAGCGACGTCCCGCTCGAAGCGCGCGATATCGTATATGCGCGCAAGCTCTTATCTGTCATCGGCCTTGAAGACGCGCAGACACCGATCAACGCCGGTGCGCCGATCCGCGACGCGGCGGGGATGACGATGACGCTCGCCGTATGCCCGCCGGGGCAAGGTCCGGGACTGCATGCGCATCGGCAAACCTACGAAACGTTCACCGTCCTAAAAGGCAGGTTCGAGGTGACCTGGAACGACGACGGCTCGGAGCGCGCGGTGCTGGACCTGTTCGATACGGTTTCGTTTCCGCCGGGCGTATGCCGCGCGTTCCGGAACATCGGCGAGGAAGAAGGCATCCTGCAGGTGCTGATCACCGGCGGCGTGCACGACATGACCGACATCGACTTCGCCGAGGATGCGAAGCGCAGGATCGAAGCGGTCGCCCGCGGGCTCTCGAAGGAATTCGAAAAGGCGGGCTTCACGTTCACCGCGGGCGCGTAGTCGCACCCAAGCGAGATCGGAAATGGATATTAGAGAGTTCATGCAGGGGTACAAGGCCGCCTGGGAGCGGCGCGACCCGTCGATGTTCGCCGCGCTGTTTCACCCCGACGGCCGCTATCACAACACGCCGTTCCAGGTTCAGCGCGGCAGCGCGCAGCTGGCGGAGTACTGGAAGCGGGTCCAGCTCCAGGAGGACGTGAGCGTGAGCTTCGAGGTCCTCGCCAGCGCCGCCTCGTCCGGCATCGCCCACTGGCACGTGACCTACCAGGTCGCCTCCGAGGAGCTGTTCCAGATCTGGGCCAGGTCCACCGGCACCAGCCTGCCCGTGCGCAAGCCCGGCGAGCCCCTGCCCCGCATGGTGCTCGACGGCGTGCTGCAGGCGAGCTTTTCCGAGGGACGCTGCGCCGAGGCGCGCATCTGGTGGCACAGCATGCCGCAGCCCGTCTGAGCGGGCGCGGGCGGCGGATCGGCGAGGCAAGCTGTCGCAGGCGTCATTATCCGCGCGCGCGCCGGCCGTGCGACCATCGCGCGCAGGGAGGATTCGCGCGCCATGTCCAGGATCCCCGCAGCCGCCATCGCGCTCGCGCTCGCCGCGCCGGCGATTCCCCTCGCGCACGGCCAGGGCATGGGCGACGCCCCGGACAAGGCGTCGATCGACCGGCTCAAGAGCGAGTATCTGTCGTGCAGCGACGCGGCGCTGAAGGCCAGGCTCGAGGCGGGCGCGGTCATGCAGTGCTCGGTCGTCTACGAGGCGTTGCTGCAGCGGGGCTTCGGCGGCGACTTCACCAGGCTGCTCGCCTGGTCGAAGGCGCACGCGCCCAGGCGAGTCGCCGAGGGCCTGCCCGAGCCGGGTCGGTCTGGCCCCGCTCGGGGACCTTAGCCCCAAAAAGGGTCCCGGGCGGATCCCCGGTCGAACTTGCGAGCTGGCCCGACGCCGCGATCAGACCAGCTTCGCCAGGCGGAGGCGACCCGTGTTACCGGCGGCGCGCGCCTTGTATTCCGGCGTCCTCATCGACTCCGCCAGCCGCGTCGCCACGAACAGGATTTCGTCGAGCTCCATGAGCTCGGGGGTCAATTGCACGCCCGCCTGTCTCAGGGCTGCGCACTGGCCGTACACGGCATCCCGAACGCGCCGAAGGTCGCGAACGCCATTGATCCGCGACGGCGCTTGGCGTTGGCTGAAGGGTGCCCAGCCTCCGTCTATCTTCTGCAAGGCCTTGATGCGCGCCTTTGGCCATGCGTCTAGGTAGCGCTGAACGGCGTCAAGCACATCCGCCGGCGCCTCGGCTGCCGCGATCAGTTCCAGATAATGAAGCAGATTCTGCGCGTCCGGCAGCTCTCTTTGCGTTCCCATGACGAAGATCCATCCCCATTTCGAAGCGTACCGTTGTCGTATTGAACACGATAACTGTTCGCCGCTTTGCAAGTTTGTGTGTCCCGACCGGGTGTCGGAGCGACACGAGGAGGATGAAGCAACTCTGATGCCACTGCGTTGCAAGCCTATGACAGCGGCCTTTGCATTGCAGTGGTGCATAGCGGCTGGATCGCGCCCGCTCTTGGAGCGCGACGCCTTTCCTGGATCCGATCAGTCGCCAGCGTGGATGCCGGGACGGAACAGATTCTCGACGTCGCGCGCGAGCGACGCGGCGTGAGGATCGATCGCGGCCTCGATCTCCTCGCACCACGAGGGGTGGCTGTAGCTCAGGTCCTTGAGGAACCACATCCCGCGCACCGACTGGCAGGCCGCGCCGAGCAGCAGGATCTGCTCGCCCGCCTCGGAGCCGACGATGCAGCCGCCCAGCAGCTGGCCGGTCTCGAGATCGTGCACCACCTCGATGAAGCCGTCGTAGTCGTGCCGCGCGCGCGCCTTGGCCGAGGCGCCGAAGCTGCTGCGCGCAACGCGCGGCGCGAAGCCGGCCTGCTCGGCCTGCGCCTCCGACAGACCCACGGTCGCGATCTCGAGCGCGGAATTCACCACGAACGGCACCTTGAAGTAGTTGGCGCGCAGGCGCTCGCCGCCGAGCGCGTTCGCGACCACCAGTTTTGCATCGTACAGCGCCGCGTTGGCGGTCATCGGCCCTTCGCGCACGTCGCCCGCGGCGTACACGCCCGGCGCGTCGGTCTCCAGGAACGCATCGGTGCACGCCTGTCCGTCGGCATTGAAGCGAACGCCGATCTCTTCCAGGCCGAGCCCGGCACTGTTCGGCTCGCGCCCGACCGCGACCAGCACGAGACCGAATTCGCCTTTCGCGCCGTCGTCGAAGGTGACTTGGGCCTGGCGATTTGTCACGTGGCAGACGGCGACCCGGCTACTGGTTCGCACTTCAACCCCTAGGCGCTCCAGGCGCGCCTCGAGCAGGTCGGCGACGTGCTCCGGAACGCGCGCCGCGGGCAGCAGGCGCGGCTCGCGCTCGACGATCGTGACG